>NZ_JBBGYS010000020.1:0-109376 GCF_037479595.1 Pseudomonas sp. MYb541
ACAGACCCGCCCCCGTCGCCGGCAAGCCGGCTCCTACAATGATTTGCACTTATCAGACATTTGCCTGACCTCACGTCAGCACGGCCGTGTTCGGCCCGAAAAAAGACCTTTGCAGGAGCAACTCAATGAGCAAACCCGATAAAACCCCTTCGACGCCGGGCAACGAGCCGTCGCGGATTCGTGAAGGTTTGCCCTTCCCCCTTGGCGCCACCTGGGACGGCCTGGGTGTCAACTTTGCCTTGTTCTCGGCCAACGCGACCAAGGTCGAACTGTGCCTGTTCGATGATTCCGGCGAAGTCGAGCTGGAGCGCATCGAACTGCCGGAATACACCGACGAAACCTTCCACGGCTACCTGCCCGACGCCCACCCAGGGCTGATTTACGGCTACCGCGTGTATGGTGCGTATGACCCCGCCAACGGCCACCGTTTCAACCACAACAAATTGCTGATCGACCCCTATGCCAAGCAGTTGGTGGGCGAATTGAAATGGTCCGAGGCGCTGTTCGGCTACACCATCGGTCACCCGGACGACGACCTCAGTTTCGACGAACGCGACAGCGCACCCTTCGTGCCCAAATGCAAAGTCATCGACCCGGCACACACCTGGGGCAACGACCAGCCGGTGCGGGTGCCGTGGGACCGCACGATCATCTACGAGACCCACCTGCGCGGGATCAGCATGCGCCACCCTTCCGTGGGCGAGTCCGTACGCGGCACCTGCGCTGGCTTAATGGAAGACGACGTGCTCAAGCACATTCGCCAGTTGGGTGTGTCGTCAGTCGAGCTGCTGCCCGTGCATGCCTTCGTCAACGACCAGCATTTGCTGCAAAAAGGCATGACCAACTATTGGGGCTACAACAGCATTGCGTTTTTCGCCCCCGACCCGCGCTACCTGGCCAGCGGCAAGATCGCCGAGTTCAAGGAGATGGTCGCGCACCTGCATGAGCAGAAGCTCGAAGTGATCCTCGATGTGGTCTACAACCACACCGCCGAGGGCAACGAGCGTGGCCCGACCCTGTCCATGCGCGGTATCGACAACGCTTCGTACTACCGCCTGATGCCGGATGACAAGCGTTTCTACATCAACGATTCCGGCACCGGGAATACCCTGGACCTGAGCCATCCGTGCGTGTTGCAGATGGTCACCGACTCCCTGCGTTACTGGGCCAATGAGATGCACGTCGACGGTTTCCGCTTCGACCTGGCGACCATTCTTGGCCGTTACCGCGATGGTTTCGATGAACGTCACAGCTTCCTGGTCGCTTGTCGTCAGGACCCGGTATTGCGTCAGCTCAAATTGATCGCCGAGCCGTGGGACTGCGGCCCCGGCGGTTATCAGGTGGGCAACTTCCCACCGGGCTGGGTGGAATGGAACGACCGCTTCCGCGACACCGTGCGTGCTTTCTGGAAAGGCGATGACGGCCAACTGGCGGACTTTGCCGGGCGCATGACCGCTTCGGGCGAGATGTTCAACCATCGTGGCCGTCGTCCCTACAGTTCGGTGAACTTTATCACCGCCCACGACGGCTTCACCCTGCACGACCTGGTGTCGTACAACGACAAGCACAACGAGGCCAATGACGAAAACAACCAGGACGGCAGTAACAACAACCTGTCCTGGAACCATGGCGTCGAAGGGCCGACTGACGATCCGGAAATCAACGAACTGCGCCTGCGCCAGATGCGCAACTTCTTCGCCACCCTCCTGCTCGCCCAAGGCACGCCAATGATCGTGGCCGGTGATGAGTTCGCACGCACTCAGCACGGCAATAACAACGCCTATTGCCAGGACAGCGAGATCGGCTGGGTCAACTGGGACCTGGACGACGACGGCAAGGCCTTGCTCAAGTTTGTGAAGCGTCTGATCAAGCTGCGCCTGGCTTATCCGATTCTGCGGCGTGGGCGCTTTCTGGTGGGCGACTACAACGAAGACATCGGCGTGAAGGACGTCACCTGGCTCGCGCCGGATGGCAATGAGATGACCACCGAACAGTGGCAAGACAGCCACGGCCGCTGCCTGGGCATGTTGATGGATGGCCGCGCCCAGGAAACCGGGATACGCCGTGCCGGCGCCGATGCCACCTTGCTGCTGGTGGTCAATGCCCACCACGACATGGTCAATTTCCGCCTGCCGCCGGTGCCCGAAGGCGAGTTCTGGACCTGCATGCTCGACACCAACTCCCCGGCGGTACGTGGCCAGGAACGCTTTGATTTCGATCATGAGTACGCGGTGACTGGCCGTTCGTTGTTACTGTTTGAATTGCAGCGTGAAGACGAGGTGTGAAATGGCACTGCATGGATTCCTTCAAGGCTACCGGGGCTATGCGGACACGCAAGCCCTGGGCGCGGCCCTGAAGGCGCTTCAGGAGGAAGGCCTGGACCAGCTGCCCTTACCGGGCAGCGGTCAGACACTGGAACGGTTCAGCCGCTTGGCACAGGTGGCTGCCCATGACCTGCGCTTGTGCAAGCTGTTCGAGGGCCACACCGACGCGTTGGCAATCATTGCCGAACTCAATAGCCCCTTACCCCCCTTGGGCAGCATTTGGGGCATGTGGGCAGCTGAGCCACCCACCGCCAAGGTGCGCGTTTTCAAAGATGGCCATCGCCTGAAGGTACAAGGGCGTAAAGCCTGGTGTTCCGGCGCGGCGGTGGTCAGCCATGGCTTGCTGACGGCCTGGGACGAAGAAGACCGCCAGCAGTTGGTGGCGGTGCCTATGGATCAACCCGGTATCGTCGTGACGGACGAAGGTTGGAACGCCGTGGGCATGGCCGCCACCGGCAGTGTGGAAATAGTGTTCGACGAGGCCTGGGGGCTGGCCGTGGGCGGACCGGCTGATTACCTCGCGCGACCCGGTTTCTGGCAAGGCGGCATTGGCATTGCCGCCTGCTGGTACGGCGCGGCCCAACGCCTGGCAGAAGTCTTGCGTGAGCAGTGCAGCAAACGCCCCGAGCCCCACGCCCTCGCCCACCTCGGGGCGGTCGACAGCGCACTGAACAGCGCCGCTTGTGTACTGCGCGCCAGCGCGGAACAGGTCGACCGCGAACCCAAGGCCAATGGCAGGTTGCTGGCGCAACAGACTCGGGCCTGTATCGAGGACACCGTCGAACAAGTGATTCACCACGTCGGACGCGCTGTGGGTGCGGGGCCGTACTGCAAGGATCCGCATTTCGCCCAGTTGATGGCGGACTTGCCGGTGTATGTACGCCAGAGTCACGCCGAGCGCGACTTGGCCGGCCTTGGCGAGTTGGTCGCCGGCGAACCCACAGGGAGGTGGCAGTTATGAAACCCAATCCAATCGTTGGCCAAGGCACGCCGCTGCATCGTTGGCAGGCATCGCCAAAAATGGCCGAGCTGCCGCCGATCAGCGTTGCGCAATTGGTTCCCGAAGGCCACCGGGCGGTGATCATCGCCCCCCATCCGGATGATGAAGTGCTGGGTTGTGGTGGCTTGATGCAGGGGCTCGCGGCACTTGGCCGTCCGATCCAGCTGATTTCGGTGACCGATGGCAGCGCCAGTCATCCCGGCTCGCGGCGTTGGCCGGTCGAGCGCTTGAGTGTCGTGCGCCCCCAGGAATCGGCCCAGGCGCTGCATCGTCTCGGCTTGCCGCTGCACAGCCTGAAATGGCTGCGTGCGGGGTTTACCGACAGTAAGGTGGCGGCGCGGGAGGATGAACTCGCAGCGTTTATCCAGCGTTACCTCAAACCCACCGACGTGGTATTCACCACCTGGCGCGAAGACGGTCATTGCGATCATGAAGCCGTCGGCCGTGCCAGCGCCAAGGCGTCCCTTGCGGTCGGCGCAACCCTGTATGAACTGCCGGTGTGGACCTGGCACTGGGCAACGCCCGAAGATAACCAAGTGCCTTGGTACCGCGCCCGCAAGATTCCATTGACCTGTGAAGCGGTAGCCCGCAAACGCCACGCCATCCATGCCTTCGCCAGCCAGTTGGAGGGTGATCCGCAGATCGGCCTGGCGCCCGTGCTGGCGCCCTATGTAGTGGAGCGCCTTCTGCAGCCCTTTGAAGTGGTATTCGTATGAGTGTGGCCACACCGTATTTCGACCAATTGTTCGCCAATAACGACGACCCCTGGGCCTTTCGCCAACGCTGGTACGAACGGCGCAAACGCGCGTTGACCCTGGCGCTGCTCACCCGGCCACGTTATGCCTCGGTGTTCGAGCCCGGTTGCGCCAATGGCGAACTCAGCTTCGAACTCGCGCCCCGCTGTGACCGCCTGCTGTGTTGCGACACGGCCTCGGCCGCCGTCGCCCTGGCACGCAGTCGCTTGCTGGGCTTTGCGCATGCCCAGGTGCAGCAAAGCCGTTTGCCCGAACAGTGGCCTGCGGGCCAGTTCGAGCTGATCGTATTTAGCGAATTGTGTTATTACCTCGACGCCGATGACCTGAGCGAGCTGGTAGATCGTGCTCGCGCTTCGCTGACCGACAACGGCCAAGTGCTGGCCTGTCACTGGCGCCCCGCCATCGAAGGTTGCCCACAAACTGCCGAGCAGGTGCACACCCTGCTCCATCAGCGTTTAGACATGCCTCACGTCTGCAGCCACCACGAACACGACTTCCTACTCGACTTGTGGAGCCGTGACGGCACTTCGGTCGCCACCCTAGAGGGCTTGCGATGATCGGCATTCTGATCCCGGTACATAATGAGGAGGCCTTGCTGGCGGACTGCCTGAGCGCGGCATTGATCGCGGCCAGCCATCCAGGTTTACTGGGTGAGGAAGTGACTGTATTGGTTGTACTCGACAGTTGCAGCGATGACAGCGCCGTGATTGCCCAGGCCTACCCAGTGCAATGCCTGGAAGCCCAGGCGCGCAACGTGGGACACGTACGTGGCGTGGGCGCACGGCATCTGCTCAACCAGGGCGCACGTTGGATCTCCTGCACCGACGCCGACAGCCGCGTGGCGCCTGATTGGCTGGTGGCCCAATTGGCGCTGGGGGCCGATGCTGTGTGTGGCACGGTCACCGTGGACGCCTGGGGTGAAGGTTTCGACTCTGCAGCGCAGATTCGCTATAACCAGGCTTACGAGGCGCGGGACGGCCATCGGCACATCCACGGTGCCAACCTGGGTGTAAGCGCTAGCGCTTATGTCCGCGCCGGTGGCTTCGAACCCCTGCCGTGCCATGAGGATGTGCAATTGGTGCGTAACCTGGAGTTGTGCGGCGCCTCCATCGCCTGGAGCCATACCCCGCAGGTGATCACCAGTGCGCGCCTGGACGCCCGCGCTCAGGGTGGTTTCGGTGATTACTTGAAGACCCTGATGCACGCTACTTGGAAAAAACGACATTACAAAATGTAAAACCGACAGATCCTTGTCTATGCTGATGACGCCTTGCTGGCGTTCCAAGGGTGGAGTGCCATGCAACCACTGCGGCGGAGCCTGTAGTGGATAGAAGAGTGTCGTCCCGTCAACGGACCACGACCCAGCATCAATCGACAAGGATGTGACACCCCATGAAGCTTGCTTCCTTAAGCGACGGCCGTCGCGGCCCCGAGCAAATCTGGAACAGCGCCCCGCAGTTGGCGCAAATCCCTCCTATCTCCCCGTCCTCATTGGTGCCACCCGGCGCGCGTGTGGTCATCATCGCCCCCCATCCCGGTGACGAAGTACTGGCCTGTGGCGGCCTGCTGCAATTGCTCAGTACATTGGAGCATCCACTGCAACTCATCTCGATCACCGATGGCAGCGCCAGCCACCCAGGGTCCGACGTCTGGCCCGCCAGCCGCCTGAGCGTGGTACGGCCCCAGGAAAGTGTCGAGGCCCTACGCCGCCTGGGCATGCCCTTGCACAGCCTGAAGTGGATTCGCGGCGGCTTCTGTGACGACGCCCTCGCCGGCCGCGAGGCGCAACTGAGCCAATTCATCGCGCGCTACTTGCAACCGGGCGATGTCGTGTTCAGCACTTGGCGCAACGACGGCAATGACGACCACGACACCGTCGGCCGCGCCAGCGCCAACGCCTGCAGCCTGGTGAGCGCGCGTCTGTATGAACTGCCGATCTGGGCCTGGCACTGGCCCGCTCGGGAAGGCGCAATCATCCCCTGGCAACGTGCACGCAAGGTGCGCCTGGACACGTGGACCGTCGCACGCAAGCTCCATGCAGCCCATGCCTATGCCAGCCAGTTGGCTGGCGACCCGCAGATCGGCCTGGCACCGATGCTGGCCCAGGTGCTGCTGGAGAGAATGCGTGAACCCTATGAGATCGTGCTGTCTTAGCCGCCGATTCGTCCTACCTTGCAGCGGCTGCTGAAGGGGTGACTTGGGGATTCTCAATTCAACGTCTGCAAGGTTTGTATCGCAGTGTGTACAGAGCTCACTGCGATACACAGCCTTTAACTCAACGGGTTTCCTGAAACAGGCCAGATACAGCCCGGCGTTCAACTGAGCACCCGGCACACATCCAGCCGCAGGAGGCTCGCCATGCATACTCAGTTGACTCGCCGTTTCAACCGCCAATCCCTTTTCCTGGCCGTGGCCTTGTCGCAATTCGGCATTCTGGGCATGGCCCGAGCCGAAATGCCCGAGGCGCCTACCCGCGCCGTCGCCAGCCCACAAACCGCCTTCGGTGCCCTCAAGCACGTCAAGGCCGGCCTGCTGGACGTGGCCTACGCTGAAGTTGGCCCGGCCACCGGCCCGGTGGTAATCCTGCTGCATGGCTGGCCCTACGACATCGACAGTTACGCCCAGGTCGCACCGCTGCTGGCGGCCAAGGGTTATCGCGTGCTGATCCCCTATGCCCGGGGTTATGGCGGTACGCGTTTCCTCTCGGACAACACCCTGCGCAACGGCCAACCGGCTGCCCTGGCCAGTGACGTGATCGACTTCATGGACGCGCTGAAGATCAAGCAAGCCGTACTCGGTGGCTACGACTGGGGCGCACGCTCGGCCGACATCGTTTCGGCGCTGTGGCCGGAACGGGTCAAGGCGCTGGTGTCGGTCAGTGGTTACCTGATCGGCAACCAGGCGGCGGGCAAGAACCCTTTGCCGCCTAAAGCTGAACTGCAATGGTGGTATCAGTTCTACTTCGCCACCGAGCGCGGTGCAGCCGGCTACCAGAAAAACACCCACGATTTCGCCAAGCTGATCTGGCAACTGGCTTCGCCGCAATGGAAGTTCGATGACGCCACCTTTGACCGCAGCGCCAAGGGCCTGGAGAACCCGGATCACGTCGCGATCACCGTGTTCAACTACCGCTGGCGCCTGGGCCTGGTCCAAGGTGAGACGAAGTACGATCCCCTGGAGCAGAAACTCGCCCAAGCGCCCTCGATTGGCGTGCCGACCATCACCCTCGAAGGCGATGCCAACGGTGCCCCGCATCCGCAGCCCGAGGACTACGCCAAACGTTTTACCGGCAAGTATGAGTTCCGCCTGATCAACGGCGGCGTGGGCCACAACCTGCCTCAGGAAGCGCCCGAAGCGTTTGCCAAGGCGGTCATTGATGCGGATCACTTGTGACCGAATGCGGCGCCTTGATCCAATGGCCCCCCTTAAAGCGTGAAAACTGATAAGCAACCCCCAGCCAGATAAACCAGGCCGGCATCACGCACAGCGCCAAGCGTGTATCCGGCCGCAACGCCAACAGGCCCAGCACAAACGCGAGAAACCCCAGGGAAAACCAGGCCATCGGCACACCGCCGGGCATCTTGTAGAGGGATTTGGCGTGCAGGTCCGGACGCTTCTTGCAGTAGGCGATGTAGGACGCCAGGATCGTCGACCAGGTAAAAATCACCAGGATTGCCGACACTGTCGACACGATGGTGAAGGCGGTCATCACCTCTGGCACCACAAACAGCAGCACCAGCCCCAACAGCATCAGCAATGTCGTAAACGCCAGGCTGATAAACGGCACGCTGCTCTTCGACAAACGCCGGAAGATCCCCGGCGCATCTCCCAGGTCAGCCAGGCCGAACAACATACGGCTGGCGGAAAACACGCCGCTATTGGCCGACGACGCCGCGGAGGTCAGCACCACGAAATTGACGATGCCCGCCGCGGCCGGAAAACCCGCCACCAGGAACAACTCAACGAACGGGCTTTTGCTCGGCGAGACTTGCTGCCATGAGGTCACCGCAATGATGCATGCCAGAGCCAGCACGTAGAACAGGATGATGCGCAACGGGATCGAATTAATCGCCTTGGGCAAGGTTTTTTCCGGCGCACGGGTTTCGGCGGCGGCAGTGCCGATAAGTTCGGTGCCGGCAAAGGAGAAAATCGCCATCTGGAACCCGGCAAAAAAGCCGAACAAACCATTGGGAAACGCGGCCTGTTTATCCAGCAAGTGCGTCAGCGAAGCGGTGACGCCCGTCGGCGAGACAAACGAGCTGGCGATCAACACCACGCTCACCCCAATCAAGGTCACTATGGCGATGATCTTGATGATCGCGAACCAGAATTCCACTTCGCCAAACAACTTCACCGTCAGCACATTCAACGCAAACAGCGTAAGCAACATGCCCACCGCCGGCATCCAGGCCGGCACATGGGGAAACCAGTACTGGAAGAAGCCACCGACCACCACCGCATCCCCCACTACCGCCACGCTCCAGCTCAACCAATACGACCAGCCGAGAAAGAACGCCGCACGCGGCCCCAGATAGGCGCCGGCAAAGTCAGCGAAGCTCTTGAAGTTCAGGTTGGACAGCAGTAGCTCGCCCATGGCGCGCATCACGAAATACACGAAGAGCCCGATGATCATATAGATCAGGATGATCGAGGTGCCGGACAGCGCAATGATCTTGCCGGAGCCCATGAACAGGCCGGTGCCGATTGCACCACCCATGGCCATCAGTTGGATATGGCGGTTGCTCAGGGTGCGTTGCAACGCTGGCTTTTCACAAAGCCCGGACGTGGTTGTTTTCATCACAAAACCTCTTGTTATGTTTTTGAGTTTTGGCAGAAGAAAAGACGACGGGTTGTTGTTATCGGGTGCTGCTTTCGAAACCGTGCAGCACGTTGACGGCGTTGATGCCGATTTCATCGACCATGTAGCCGCCTTCCATCACGAACAGGGTGGGCACGCCGACGCTCGCGATGATTTCGCCCATGCCGAGGAAGTCCTGGCTGTCGAGCAGGAAGTGGCTGATGGGGTCGTCCTTGAAGGTGTCGACGCCGAGGGAGATCACCAGCACCTCGGGCGCGAAGTCGCGCAGTTGCTGGCACGCATTGATCAAAGCGGTCTGGTAGTGCGCCCACGTGGTGTTTTTCGGCAACGGATAATTCAGGTTGAAGCCCTCCCCTGCGCCCGCGCCGCGTTCACTGGCCGCGCCGGAAAAGTACGGGTAAGAGACTGCCGGATCACCATGCAGGGAAATGAACAACACGTCCGGGCGGTCGTAGAAAATATTTTGCGTGCCGTTACCGTGGTGGAAATCCACATCCAGCACCGCCACGCGCTTGGCGCCTTGAGTAATAGCCTGCTGCGCGGCAATCGCTGCGTTGTTGAGGTAGCAATAACCGCCCATGTATTCGCGGGCTGCGTGGTGACCTGGTGGGCGGCACAGGGCGAATGCACTGTGATGCCCTTCGTCGATCAGCGCCAGGCCGGTCAAGGCGATATCGGCGCTGGTTCTGACCGCATCCCAGGTGGTGCGGGTAATCGGCGAGCCGGCGTCCATGGCGAAGAAACCGAGCTTGCCGTCGATGAAGTCCGGGACTTGATGGTTGGCCAGGTCACGCACCGGCCACACCAGGGGCAATGCGTCATGGCTACGGCCAATGGCGGTCCATTCGGCCCAGGCCGACTCGAGGAATGCCACGTAGCGTTCGCTGTGGGCGTTGACGTAACAGGCTCGGTCAAAGCGGCGCGGCGTGATGATATCGCCCAGGCCCACCTGCCTGACGCGATCGCGCACGGTGTCGGCGCGGCTGGGTTGTTCGAACGACGGTTTGAGCACGCCGTCCTTCAGTTCAGTGCCGTGGTGCAAACGGTGGGCTTCGCTAAAAACAGTCAACATGGGTGGGCATCCGCCAGTAAAAGACAGGGTCTATTTTGTTCTGGCAGCCTTGGGCTTTCTTTGCTTTTATTTGCGGTGCTGTTAGTTTTATCGGGAATATTTACCCCTACAGCGCCTAGTTATGAAAAATAAAACCAAGCAGGTCGTTCTTGACGACACCGATCTCGCCATCCTCGCGCTACTGCAGGAAGACGCGAGTATTTCCAACGCGCAGTTGAGCGAGCGTCTATCCCTGAGCCTCACGCCCTGCTGGCGTCGGCGTAAACGCCTGGAAGAGGAAGGTGTAATCAAAGACTACCAGGCTAATCTCGATCGCAAGCTGCTCGGGCTGAACATCATGGCGTTCGTGCATGTGCGTTTCGCGATCCATACCGATCATGCGCCGGATGCGTTCGAAGCGGTGGTGAAGGAGCTGCCGCAGGTGCTGTCGTGCCACAAGATCACCGGTGATGCGGATTACCTGTTGCAGGTCCTCGCGGAAGATCTGGACAGCTACAGCGAGTTTGTCGAGAGCGTGTTGCGGCGCCAGTTGGGGATTGCGTCGATTCAGTCGAGTCTGGCGCTGAGGGAAGTCAAGGCGACGAGTCGGGTGGCCATTTCAAGGCGTGAATAGTCACCCATGAGATCGCGTTTGCTGGGGCTGATGTGGCAAATCGCTGTCAATCAATTGTGAAAAAAACGTTAACTAATTCTCTCTGAAGGCTTTTTCCTTCGAACTCAATCTGCCACACTGATGCGAATAATTATCAACATCTTTATTATTCGCCATGGAAGGCATTCGGGGAGAGTCAGTTCCATGTCTGTGCAACAACACGGCGGCAAAGGTTTTTCACCCAGTCTGATGGCGTTGGCTGTCTGTCTTGCAAGTTCAACGGCGGCCTTTGCCGCTGAGGCGGAAAAAACCGCCCCGCTCGAATTGGGTGCCACCCAGATCAGCACTGAACAGCTGGGCCAGACCACCGAAGGCACCCAGTCCTACACCACCGGCGAGATGGCGACCGCCACCAAACTCCCGCTGACCATGCGTGAAACACCCCAGGCCGTCACGGTCATCACCCGCCAACGCATGGACGACCAGGCCATGACCAGCGTCAACGACGTGGTCAAGAACACGCCCGGCCTGTTCCTCAGCCAGTCCAGCGGTCCTGGCCGGCAGACGTACAGATCGCGTGGCTTCGACATCGACAACATGATGTTTGACGGCATCCCCAGCTCCTATTCCGGCTACGCCAACAGCGTGCAGCCCAACCTGGCGATGTTCGACCGTGTAGAAGTGATCCGTGGCGCCACCGGTCTGGTGACCGGCGCCGGCAACCCTTCGGCGGCGATCAACTTTGTGCGCAAGCGCCCGACCGCCACGCCGCAGGTATCGATCACCGGTGCCGCCGGCAGTTGGGACGATTATCGCGGCGAATTCGACGCTTCCAGCGCCTTGAATGACAGCGGCACCCTGCGTGGCCGCGTCGTAGGCTCCTACCGCGACGCCAACAGCTTCCGCAAAGGCGAAGAAAGCGATCACGGCCTGTTCTACGCCATCGGCGAAGCTGACCTCAGCGAAAACACCACCGCCACCCTGGGTTTCTCGCGCCAGGAAGACCAGACCAACTTCTTCTGGGGCGGCCTGCCCATTGGCGCCGACGGCCATCACCTGAACCTGCCCCGCTCCACCAACCCCGGCTCCGACTGGGAAAACAAGAAGCTGACCATCGACACTGTCTTCGGTGATATCGAACATCGCTTCGCCAACGACTGGAAGCTCCACATCGCAGGTTCCTCCTCTCAGCTGGACGGTGTGTTCACCGGCACCTACCAGTCGCGCTACCAGACCACACTGGCGCGCACCGCCTATCAATCGCACCAGGACGACAAGCAGTACGGCCTGGACACGTTCCTCAGCGGCCCGGTCGAAGCGTTCGGGCGCACCCATGAAGTGGTGATCGGCACCAGCAAGCGCATCTACGACGCCACGTCCAAGGAATACAGCCCCTACGACACCAATTACCCGCTCAATGGGGCAAAACCGGACTTCGTACGTGACGGCAAAGGCCATAGCATCACCACCCAGGACGGCGTTTACCTGACCACCCGCCTGAACCTCGCAGACCCGCTCAAGGTGATCCTCGGCGCGCGCGTGGACTGGTATGACTACGATGACCGCCAAGGCGACGGCGACTACAAAGTCACCCGTAACCTCACGCGCTACGCCGGTGTGATCTACGACCTGAACGACCAGTACTCCGTCTACGCGAGCTACACCGACATCTTCACACCGCAGACAAGCCGCGACTTCTCGGACAAGCCACTGAAGCCTATCGTCGGCGAAAACTATGAAGTCGGTATCAAGGGCGAATACTTCAACGGCGCGCTCAACGCCAGCCTGGCGGTGTTCCAGATCGACCAGAAAAACCGTGCGACCCTGCCCGAGAGCCAAGCCGGTTGCCCGATCATGGCCTGCTACGAAGCGTCTGGCCTGGTACGTAGCCAAGGCATAGACCTTGAGCTGCAAGGTGCACTCACCGAAAACTGGCAGGTCGGCGGCGGTTTCACCTACACCCGTGCGCATTACATCAAGGACACCAATGCGGCCAACAACAACCAACGCTTCGACACTGACACCCCGGAACGCCTGTTCAAACTCACCACCTCCTACCGCTTCCAGGGCCCACTGGAAAAACTGCGCATCGGTGGCAACGTCTACTGGCAGAGTCGCATGTACAACGATGTGGTCCTCGCCAACAGCAATACCTATCGCCTGGAACAAGGCAGTTATGCCGTTGCCGACGTGATGGCCGGTTACCAGGTGAACAAACACCTGGACCTGCAGTTGAACGTGAACAACATTTTCGACCGCACCTATTACTCGGCCATCGCCACCAGCCCGATCTGGGGGTCGACCGACACTTACGGTAACCCGCGCAGCTTTGGCGTCACGGCCAAATACAGCTTCTGATCGTGATCCGATCAACGGCTACCCGCCCGGGTAGCCGTTCCTCAAGTCCCGCCGCCGGATGCCGATAACCGTTTGGCATCACTGAATCCAATAAAAACCAAAAACACCTGATTCGCTCCACCCTGCCCCTCACTTTGATTCGGCCAGACCACAGGGAGTAAGTGTGAATGCCCACCCGCGCGCGTTTTTTCGAGCACTACCGTAAAGCTGACCGCATCATGCTGGCGTTGATCTGGTTGATGTTCCTGTTCTCCCTAGGCTTGGCGTTCTGGCATGACACCTTGATGCAAGCCGCCATGATCGGCGGCGGCACCAGCGTGGTGCTCACGGCGCTGTACCGTGCGATAGGCAGCACCCGCGTGATGCGTTGTGCCCTCGGCGCGGGCCTGATGGTCATGGCGGCACTGCACATCAACCAGGCCCAGGGCGTGATCGAATCGCACTTCGGGATCTTCGCGCTTTTGGCGGTGCTGACGTTTTATCGTGACTGGCTGCCGATCCTGGTCGCCGCCGCCACCATCGCCGTGCATCACGTGGTGTTCCATGCCCTGCAACACCAAGGCTTCCCGGTGTTTGTGATGGAGCATCACGGTGGCTGGACCATGGTGTTCGTCCACGCCTTCTACGTGGTGATGGAAACCGTCGCCCTGCTCTACCTCGCTGTGCACAGCCAAGCCGAAGCGGTCGAGAGCCAGGAAATGCTGGAGAAGATGCTCGCAGTCACGTCCCAATTCAGCGCGCAAACCACCCAAGGCGAAGGCAAGGTGCATGTGTCGTTGGCCAAGCGCTTCGACCACTTCCTGCAACAGATCACGCACCTGATCGACGGCGTCGCCCGCGACTCCCACGGCCTCGGCCAACTCGGCCAGGAACTGGCCAGCGCCAGCGGCACCCTGGAAAAAGGCGCTCGGCACCAATTGGCGCAGATCACCCAGATGACCGGCTCGATGCAGCGCATGGAAGACGCCATGGGCCACATCACCGTGCACGTCGAGCAAGCGGTGGACCACGCCGGCAAGGCCAGTCAACAGATCCAGCGCGGCCAAGAAAGCGTCAGCCGTGCCCAGCAGGAAATCACGCAGTTGGCCGCCCGCCTGAACGGCACCCACGAAACCGTGCAGGGCCTGGCCGTGCAAGCCGAGCAGATCGGCAGCGTGCTCGAAGTGATCAACAGCATCGCCAACCAGACCAACCTGCTCGCCCTCAACGCGGCTATCGAGGCCGCCCGCGCCGGCGAGCAAGGCCGCGGCTTTGCCGTGGTCGCCGACGAAGTGCGCAGCCTCGCGCAGCGCACGGCGGTGTCCACCCAGGAAATCAAGACCATCATCGAAGGCCTGCAACACGGCAGCCGCCAGGCCGTGGAAGCCATGCACGACAGCCGCCAAGGCGTGGAGCGCTGCGTGGAAGACAGCCAGGTGGCCGTCGACATGCTGCGCGCGGTAGGCAATGACATCGCGCACATTGACGACCTGAACGGCCGGATCGTGACCACCACCCGCGAACAGACCACGGCGAACCTGGAGATTGTCGGGCGGTTGCAGTCGGTGCAGAGCATTGCGCAAAGCACCGCCGACGATGTGGAAACCCTGGCGCGCAGCAGCGAGCGATTACCGCCGATTGCAGTGCGGCTGGATGCGTTGGGCAGACGCTTCCATCAGTGAAACTTCAGGGTCGTCATACCCCAAAGTTGAACGCGATGGAGATCCGCGGCCGCGTCCCCTCAAAGCGTCGTACCGAATGCATCAACCAGGACGGAAACATGATCAATGTCCCGCTGCTGGCAACGCAGGTGCTGCTGAACCCGGCGGTCAGGCAATCCTCGACCCGCATGCGCAAGGCGGGATTGTAGGTCGAGGCCACCATGCCTCGCGGATCAACGAATTCCAGGTCGCCGCCGACGGTGGCGTCCTCTTCACGGCCTCCTGCATCGACCCAGTAAACGCCCGACCAAAATGCGCCAGGGTGCCCATGCAGCGCATTGCTGTGGCCCGCCTCGTTCACATTGACCCACGCGTTGAGTTTCCACTCGAAACCGGGCACGGTTAATCCGACGCCTTCGTGATGAACCGCGGTCAGTTCAGTGGCGAACTGCGTGGCGAATGCCACCAACGCGCCGCAGGCGTCCCCACCCCACGCCTGAAAATCGTTCGCGGATTGCCAGCCGCCATCGTTGCTGCGCTGGGCGCCGCACTGGTCCTGGGCCATGCGGTGGGTGACGAGCGCTTTGAGCTCGGCGTTGAGCGTGTCGGCGTTCGGGTATTGGATGCTGGCCAAGGGCGTTGTGAACAGCCGCCGGATGTTGATCAGCTCCGGATTCAAAAGATTGTCGCTCGACTGCATCGGGTACTCATCATGTTTGCCATTAGCCACAAACCATAACGGCATCAAAGGTTCAGCGATGTAAACCATTGTTAAAGTCTTAACCAAAGTTGCGCACACGCTCCTTGCCTCACCTGGCCCAATTCCTGCCTCCCCCAACTCGACCAAGTCGCTACTGACTACGCGGACGACTCTTTTGGGCCCCGCCGCCCAACCGCCTGCCCCGATAATCAACCATCCCCGCACCTATCCCGAGGCCTCACCCCATGACGAGCCCATCCACCGAACAGGTCAGCCCCCAGACCTTGCGAAAGGTCATTATCGCCGCCGGCATCGGTAACTTTGTCGAATGGTTCGACTTCGCCGTCTACGGTTTCCTCGCCACCACCATCGCCCAGCAATTCTTCCCCAGCGGCGACGCCAGCGCGGCATTGCTCAAGACCTTCGCCGTGTTTGCCGTGGCGTTTGCCTTCCGGCCGTTGGGCGGGATTTTCTTCGGCATGCTCGGCGACCGCATCGGCCGCAAACGCACGCTGGCCATGACCATCCTGTTGATGGCCGGCGCCACCACCCTGATTGGCCTGCTGCCGACCTACGCAGCCATCGGCGTAGCGGCGCCGATCCTGTTGTCGCTGATTCGCTGCGCCCAAGGGTTCTCCGCCGGGGGCGAATATGCCGGGGCCTGTGCCTATCTGATGGAGCACGCGCCCAGTGACAAGCGCGCCTGGTACGGCAGCTTCGTGCCGGTGTCGACGTTTTCCGCCTTCGCTGCCGCCGCGGTGGTGGCGTATGCGCTGGAAGCGTCGTTATCCGCCGAGGCGATGGGCAGTTGGGGCTGGCGCTTGCCGTTCCTGATCGCCGCGCCACTCGGCCTGGTGGGGCTTTACCTGCGCTGGAAGCTGGACGAGACGCCCGCCTTCCAGGCCGTGAAGGAAGAACACACGGTGGCCCACTCCCCGCTCAAGGAAACCCTGCGCAACCATGGTGCGGCGATCTGCTGCCTGGGCGCTTTTGTGTCACTGACGGCGCTGTCGTTTTATATGTTCACCACGTATTTCGCGACCTATCTGCAAGTGGCGGGCGGCTTGAGTCGGGCGATGGCGTTGCTGGTGTCGCTGATTGCGTTGATTTTCGCGGCGGCGATTTGCCCACTGGCGGGGCTGTATTCGGATCGGGTCGGGCGTCGTGTCACCGTGATGACCGCCTGTGTGTTGTTGATGGTCGTGGTGTATCCGTCGTTCCTGATGGCCAGCTCCGGTTCGTTCGCGGCATCCATTGTCGGCGTGATGCTGCTGGCGGTGGGGGCCGTGCTGTGTGGGGTGGTCACGGCAGCCTTGCTGTCGGAAACGTTTCCGACCCGCACGCGCTACACCGCCTCGGCGATCACCTACAACCTGGCCTATACGATCTTCGGCGGCACCGCGCCGTTGATGGCGACCTGGTTGATCAGCACCACGGGAAGCAATCTGTCACCGGCGTTCTACCTGATTGCCGTGGCGTTGCTGGCGTTGGCGGGTGGGTTGGCGTTGCCGGAGACGTCGCGGATTTCCCTGCATGACGTGGGTGCTGAGGAAAAAGACGTCGCGCCGGTGTTCTCGCGCTAAGTTCCAAAACAACGATGAGCAGGTGTGACAGCGCTGTGTCAGCCGATGATGATGTCGGCAATACCGCCGCCTTCGCAGCCTCGCCGGGGCTCGACAGCTCCCACAGTTGGGCGCTGTTGTGGCTGAAATTGCGACAGCAGCCAAAACCGAAATCCCACCCACAACATACATCCCCTGTGGGAGCCGTCGAGCTTTAGCGAGGCCGCGAAAGCGGTGGGTCAGCCGATGGAGATGCAAGCAATACCGCCGCCTTCGCAGCCTCGCCGGGGCTCGGCAGCTCCCACAGTTGGGCGCTGTTATGGCTGACATTGCGCCCGCTGCCTAGATTGAAATCGAGCTGCCTGACACAGCCGCACCCACGAGTCGCGCTGAACACAGGTATGATCCAGGCTTACCCGGCACAACTGGACCCACCCTGATGCCCGTATCCCAAACCCGCCCTTCCCCCGCGCCGTTGCTCAAACATGGCGAAACCGTGGTGCTGTTCGATGGCGTGTGCAAGTTGTGCAATGGTTGGGCGAGGTTCCTGATCCGTCACGACCGCCAACAACGCATACGCTTGGCGGCGGTGCAATCCCCCGAGGGCCAGGCGTTGCTGGCTTGGGCGGGGTTGCCCCTGGATCAGTTCGACACACTGGCGGTCATTCGTAACCACCACTACTGGATGCGTTCGGACGCCGTGTTCGAAATCATTGCGCAACTGCCTGCCGCGTGGCGTCCATTGCTGCTGTTGCGCATCATCCCGCGCAGGCTGCGGGATTGGGCTTACGACCGCATCGCACGCAATCGCTATCGGATTTTCGGGCGGTACGACACTTGTCTGTTACCGCATCCAGACCATGAACAGCGTTTTCTGAAGGCGCCGCAGTGAACCCTTTGGTGCGCATCTGCTAAACCGCCGCAGCCATGCGTGCTCGAGAACCCCAGGCGAACGTCACGACCATCAGCAACCCCAAGCCCGCCATCGCCGCGCCGGCCAGGGAAATCGCCGGGTAGCCCAGCCCTGCGTTGATCACTGCGCCACCCACTGCTGCGCCAATCGCGTTGCCGAAGTTGAAGGCGCCGATGTTCACGGCCGAGGCCAGGTTCGGCGCATCCTTGGCCGCTTCCATTACACGCATCTGCAACGGCGGCACGACGGCGAAGCTGGCGATACCCCAGATGAGGATGCTCACCGCAGCCGGTATCGGCCAACGCATCAGGAGTGCAAAGGCCAGCAGGACCAGAATCAGTGCGCTCAGCGAGACGATCAGGGTCCGGTCGATCGACCGATCTGCCGCCTTGCCACCCCATATATTGCCCAGGGTCAACCCGACGCCGAACAGCACCAGCATGGCCGTGATAAAGGGGGTAGACGCATGGGTCTCGTTGCTCAGGATCGGCGCGATATAGGTAAACACGGTGAACATAGCACTGGAACCCACCACGGTCAGGGCCAGTGCCGCGAGTACCGAACCGCGCCCCAACACCTTGATTTCGGCCAGCACACCGTCGCTTTTCGGCAGCGGCAGGTTAGGCAGCGCGAACCACAGCGCGACCATGGTCACCAGGCCCAGTCCGCCAATGCCCCAGAACGCCGTACGCCAGCCAAGCAGTTCACCAAACCAGGTCGCCAGTGGCACGCCACCAATGGTCGCCAGGGTCAGGCCCATAAACATCGCGGCGACGGCTCCGGCGCGCTTGTCCGGCGCGACCACACTGGCCGCGACGATGGAACCGACGCCAAAAAACGCGCCGTGGTTGAGAGAAGTGATGACGCGGGCAATCAACAGGTCGTAATAGCCGGTTGCAAGCGCCGACATCACGTTACCCAGGGTGAAAATGGCCATAAGCCCGACCAGCAAGTGACGACGGGGAATCTTGCCGGTGGTCAGGATCATCAGTGGCGCGCCGAGCAATACCCCCAGGGCGTAGGCGCTGACCAACAGCCCCGCAGTGGGAATCGAAACGCCAAGGTCATTGGCGATGGTGGGCAACATGCCCATGGGCGCGAACTCAGTGACGCCAATGCCAAAGGCACCGACAGCAAGGGCTACAAGGGGTGGATTGATACGCATGGAAGACTCCTCATTTATGCCGCAAATGCTACGATCAACGCTTTAGCGGCACTAGACCGTTTAATTGGCAATCACCTTTGCGCGCGAGGCAAAAATGGATTTCAACGGCAGGTCGGGTGAGATGGCGGTATTCGCGATGGTGGCGCAGGAAGGCAGCCTGTCGGCGGCGGCGCGGGCATTACGATTGACGCCCTCGGCCGTCAGCCGCGTCATCGCACGCACAGAACAACGCCTGGGTACCCGCCTGTTGATTCGCACGACCCGCGCCCTCGCCTTCACAGCCGAGGGCGAGGCGTACCTTCGCGGCGCCCGGCGCATCCTGGCTGACATGGCGGAAGTCGAAGAAGCCATCGCCGACCAAGGCGCGCCCAAAGGTCGGCTGCGGGTCAGTGCGGCCCTGGGCCACGGCCGCATGGCCATCGTGCCGTTGGTGGCGGCGTTCAGCGCCCGCTACCCGAACATTGTGGTGGACCTGACCTTGGGCGACGAAGTGGTCGACATCCTCGGCGGCCAGGCTGACGTCGCGATCCGCTTTGGCGACCTGCCAGACAGCCCGCTGACAGCCCGGCGCATCGGCGACACCGGCCAGGTCCTGGTGGCATCGCCGCACTACCTTCAGCAACACGGTACACCTCTGGAACCCAATGACTTGCTGCGCCACAACTGCCTGCGCTTCAACTTCCGCCGTGCGCAATCCGACTGGCCCTTCGCCCGTGACGGCCGGGAGTTTTCGTTGAAGATAAACGGCAATATCGAATGCAGCAGTGGCGAAGCGCTCGCTCAACTGGCGCGATTAGGCGCCGGTATCGCACGCATCGGCGAGTTCACGGTTGCAGAAGACCTGCAACGCGGTGACCTGGTGCCCCTGCTGGAATCCTGGAACCCCGGCGACCGGGAGCCGATCCACGTGGTGTTTGTCGGCGGTGCGAGCATGCCCGCGCGGATCCGCGTGTTTGTGGATTTCTTGCTGGAACATCACCGGCTATAAACGTGCAGGCTTGTGCAGCCGCTCAAGCACCTCGTCAGCCGCCTCGCGCCATGCCTGCGTCGCGCCTTTGTTTCTCAACACCTCCAACCCAGCCGCGGTAAAGGTGCCCGGTGTCGCAATCGCGCTACCCAACGCTTCCAGACTCGCGGATGGCTGGTGACGGGCGCTGGCCAAGCAGTCTTGCAGGTTGCCCATCACCAGTTGGGCAGCCTGATCCTTGGACAGGCCTTTGTCGGTAAACCACTGCTGAAGATCATTCAGGAAGAAATAGAACCAGCCGTTCATGCAGGCCGCGACAGTGGCCAGTTCGAACGCCTCTTCCTCGTCCAGCACCACCAATGAACCGAGCGCGCCCAGCAGTGTTGCATGGGGTTCGCCACCGGGCGTGATCACCACAGTCGTCTGGTTGATCTGGGCGGCATAGGACAGCATGGCGCGGACCACACGCGCTTGCGGGAAGCGACGTTGCAACTCAGCCAGCTTCAATCCCGCCACCAACGACACCAGCGTTTGCTCAGGTCTGAGCTGCACTTCATTCGAAAGCTGATCGACCACCTCCGGGCGCACGCCCAAGACTAACAAGTCCGCCCCATCGACAACCTGTTGATTGTCAGCCATCACCTCACAGTCCCACTGTTCAGCGAGTTGCTGCGCACGTTCGTGATTACGCGGAGAAAGCAAGACCCGCCCGCCAAACCCACTGCGCCGCAGGCCGATCACCACCTTTTCCGTCAGCTCACCGACGCCCAGGATTCCAATCTTCAGCACGCTGTCCACTCCGGTAATTTCTGTAGTCGGGTGCATCATAGGCATGATTGCCGTCTTCATGCAGGCAGGCGTTCACGCTACACTCGCCACTCGAAAAGATCAGCCAGGGAGGCAAACATGAGTGCTCAAGGTACAGACCGGCAAATCGACAACATCGAATTCAACGTCAGCGATATTGCCCGCAGCAAAGCCTTCTACGGCGGCGCGTTCAGTTGGACGTTTGTCGATTACGGCCCCACCTATACCGAGTTCAGCGATGGGCGTCTGACTGGCGGGTTCACTACGGGGGAGCAGGTTCGGCCGGGTGGCCCGTTAGTTATTTTGTACGCCGATGATCTCGATGCCACGCAGCAGCGACTCAAAGCCCTGGGGGCTGTCATCACCCGCGAGACATTTTCGTTCCCTGGTGGACGCAGGTTCCACTTCACCGATCCGGATGGCTATGAACTGGCGGTTTGGAACGCTGATCAATAGGTCTCTTTGCGACATCGGGGCGGCGCTGTCGGCTGCGGCTACCGCCCCTTTTTACGTATCAATCGATCTTTATGACGACTTTCCCGAACGCACCTTTGGCCAGATGCTCATAAGCTTCACGCGCTTTTTCGAACGGGTACACCTTATCGATCACGGGACGAATACCGTGTCGTTCAAGGAACACATTCATCCGGTCGAAGGATGAGCGTGGCGCCACGGCAATACCGCGAAGGGTGGTCTGACGGAAGATAAGCGGCATCAGGTTGAGTTCCACGGTCTGCCCCGTCAAAAAGCCGATCTGTGCAATACGCCCGGAGGCCTTGGTTGCTGCGACCGATTGGTTGATGCCGCTGCCACCGGCCACATCGAGCAGCAGATCGACGCCTTTGCCATCAGTGAGTCCAAGCACCTCATCCGCCCAGTTCGGCGAGGTTCGGTAATTGATGCCCGCGACCGCGCCCAAACGTTTTACCGCTTGAAGATTCTCGTCACTGCTCGACGTTGCGATCACTTTCGCCCCCAGCGCTGTTGCGATCTGCACTGCAAATATAGACACGCCCCCGGTACCCTGGACCAACACAGTTTGACCCGGCTGGATGTGCCCGAAGTCGACCAGCGAGTACCAGGCGGTCAGTGCCGCGATCGGTAGCGTGGCCGCCTCCTCGTCAGTCATGTTGGCGGGAGCGGCCACGGCACTGTCTTCGTGGATGATCATGTATTCAGCCAAGCCGCCAGGCAATGGCGAGCCGAAGCAGTAGTCCGGCTCGTTTGGCCCTGGCTCGCCATCCAGCCAGCGCGAGTAGAGGTGCGAGTTGACCCGGTCGCCAACGTTGAAGCGCGTAACACCATCACCGACTGCGACCACGGTGCCGGCCGCGTC
Source organism: Pseudomonas sp. MYb541 (assembly GCF_037479595.1). NCBI lineage: Bacteria > Pseudomonadati > Pseudomonadota > Gammaproteobacteria > Pseudomonadales > Pseudomonadaceae > Pseudomonas > Pseudomonas sp. MYb541. Next base: position 22,011 of record NZ_JBBGYS010000020.1, read on the forward strand.
GCTGACCGGGATCAGCAGTTTGGGCACCTTGTGCGGCTCGTAGATACCATCAACGATGGCCTTGTCGCGAAAGTTCAGCGACACCGCGCCAACCTTGACCAGTAGCTCACCCGCCTTGGGTTGCGGAGTCGTTGCTTCTCCGAGTTGCAGATTGTCCATTCCGAAATCTTTTAATTGCCAAGCTTTCACAGTGAATCTCCCAATGCATCGAATGGTTGCCAACCGAGGCCGGTTCGCCTTGGACACATCTTTCGTGATTAGAGACGCGCAATAAATGCACTGAAAAAGACATGATTGTTCTATCCTTTAGCAACAATCATTGGCAGCGCTTCGTTTCACTCGGGCGTATCGGAGACATCATGGAATTGCTGCAATCGATGCGACTATTCGCGCGCCTGGCCGAACTCGGCAGCTTCACAAAAGCAGCCGAATCGCTGGACATCGGTCGACCCCAGGTCACTCGATATATCCAGGAACTGGAGACGTCATTGGGCGTGCGCCTGTTCCAGCGCACCACGCGAAAGGTCGCACTGACCGCCGAGGGCGAGCGGTTCTATGAGCGCGTGCAGGACATTCTTGCGCAGATCTCCGCTGCGACCACGATGTTCGACCGCAGCGGAGCAACGCTCGTGGGCCGTCTGCGCATTGATATTCCCACTGCTTTCGCGCAAATGGAGTTCATCAAAAGTCTCAAAGGATTCGCCGCTGCGTTCCCGGGTATCAACATCGTGCTGGGCGTCACCGACCGAGCCGTTGACCTGATAGGCGAAGGCATCGATTGTGCGTTGCGTATCGGTGATTTGCCGGACTCGACCCTGATCGCCCGCCCTATCGCATTGGCAACCATGGTGACCTGCGCAGCCCCTGAGTACTTGCACACGCAAGGCCTGCCTGAAACGCTCGACGATCTGCCCGCCCACCGAGGCGTCAACTTCTTGTCCGGCCAGAGCAACAGGACACTGCCTTGGCACTTTTCAGTCAACGGACAGAGTCGGACATTTATCAGTAATGCCGGCATCACCGTCACCGAGTCGAACGCGTATGTGCAGTGCGGCGTGTCCGGCTTCGGCATCATCCAGGCGCCCGGTATAACCGTTGCCGAGCATCTGGACAGCGGCGCTTTGGTGGAGATATTAAGGCCCTATCGGCCAGCCCCTCGCCCGGTGTCGCTGCTGTACCCAAGCCGAACTCATTTGGCGCCTCAGGTGCAGGTCTTTATCGATTGGCTGCAGAAGCATTTCCCGCAGTTGCATGCTGCGTGGCTGGAAAACCCCACCCCTCTGCGCCTCTAGCCGTAAACCTGGCCGCCGGTCGGTTCAATTTGAACGCAAGCCAAGGCGCGCCCTTCATAGTATGGTTGCGCCCACCAACCATCACAGGACTTGAAGGTTAACCATGCGTTTTCTCTTTCCCCTGGCGTTCAGCTTGACGCTAATCGGCTGCGCCACCACCAAAACCGACGTTCGCAACGAAACCCAGATCAGCCAATACGACCCGGCCAACTCAGCCCGCGTCCGTTTCATCACGGGGGACACCACCAACGCGGGCTTCCTCAGTGGCCAGACTTGCGAGGCGTTTTACAACGGGTCCCTGCTGACCAAAACGCCTGAAGAAGCTGGATGGCAAACAGCCCATGCCGACTCGGCGGGTCTCTACCCTTTTAGGGCCACTGACAGTCAGAACAGCGTGATTGGCATGCCTGCCAGCAAGGCAAGCAAAGCCATCAACCAGTCACCCAAAGTGTTTGACGAGCACGTCATTCCGGCGGGTAAACCCTTTATTGCAGGGTTCGCCATGGGCGGTTCGCAAATGTCCTGCTTTCCCGCGCCTGTCACACTCATTCCCGAGCCCGGCAAAGACTATGAAATGGAACTTCAGATGGTCAAAATCAGCACGTTCAAGGCAGGTTGCGTAATAGCCGTTCGCCAACTCTCCGTTCAGAGCAACAACACGGTTGAAACACCGCTCAGGCCGCAGGTGTGTGCCAAAACCCCGTCGGGTTGGTACACCGTCAACCCGAAACCTTTGCCCTGAAACCTTTGCCCTGAAATGCCTGGGCAGGACGACAGAGTCGTCCTGCTTATCGGACATATCCCTGACTTGGGACCCACCTTGTGTTCATGGAGGAAAAATGCGGATCTACATCACAGGAGCATCGTGCGCGGGCGTCACCACGCTGGGTCACAACCTCGCCACGCGGCTCGGTATACGACACGTCGACGTCGATGACTTTTACTGGATGCCCACAAACCCTCCTTTCACAACCAAGCGACCTCCCAGCGACCGCGTTTCCCTGATGCAACGAGCACTCGGTGACGACGGCTGGGTGCTGAGCGGTTCTTGCATGGTCTGGGGCGATGCGTTGATTGCCGATGCTGACTTGATCGTGTTCGTCGCCACCCCCACGTCCGTTCGCCTCGAACGCCTGGCTGCCCGCGAGAAGGCGCGTTTTGGCGAGCGGATCGCACCCGGTGGTGATATGTACGCGATACACGTGGCTTTTCGGGAATGGGCTTCGCAGTACGATGATCCGAATTTCTCAGGGCGCAACCGGGCGTGGCATGAGGCGTGGTTATCACACATGGCGGCCCCAATCTTACGAATCGACGGGGCTGACAGTGTTGAAGCAATGGTTACTGCAGTCGTTCATTGGGTATCGAAAATGTCGCAATAGCTGGAAACCGTAACCGACGAGGCAGCTCAACTGCCTCGACTGTTCTATTTCTATCCGCCCGTTTCGCGATGCCACAACTGTCAATTGTATTTTTTGTAGCATATATCTATGGCTTGCTGATAAAGCACCTGACACGTGTCGTGGGTGAATACTCCATTTGAAATACAAGCAGAGTGCCGTTGACTTGCGCGATCCGTACAAACCGACAGAGGCGTTGGTATATCGGCGACTTCCCCAGTAACGCCATGTGATTTTGCTGAATTCACAGGACTCATAGATTTGTTGAGTGCTTGAGGTATCTGTTCAATCGTGGGGCTTTCAAAGCTACTCGCCAAAAAGAGAACGATTGAAGCTGCTTGCCGCGCAGGAGAATTGGCTGGCGAAAGCTTGAAATCCAGGAGTACATCACCTTGCTTAAGCGTGCCATCTTTGGTCCAACGAATCGGTACTCCTGAGCCATTTTCGAGGGTACCTTTCGAGTCGATGCTAACCATTGGCGCCCCGGCTGAGTCCTCCAAAATGGACGTAGCGCGCAAGACCGCCAACAACCTTCCTGAGGTATCAACGACGCGCCCATCCTGGCTTATCGTTCCCACAGCTGTTCGCGCGTATTTGAAACCTTCTGTTTTTTCGTACTCAGTAATCTCCCCTTTTTTGTCGACCAATATGAAAAACATACCGTTCTTATCTTCAACCTTGAAAGGATGGATCTGAACGACCGGTGGAGCGAACGATTTGTTATCGCAACCATGCGGGCCGGGATCACACTCAGGAGGTCTTGCAAAGCAGAAACCACTTGCAAACATCAACAAGCTCATTGCGATTGCGGTGAGCGTTTTCATGTGAAAATTCCTTTTTGGCACTGCGTACCGGACGATTAAGTGTGTTGGCCACGCGGAGAGGTCCAGCTTTGCCAGACGCCTCGTTGTAGTCGACAACTCAGCTTTACATCTTCGATAAGGCGAATTGAACAATAGACGACGTTGGTTGACGCTGACGCGAATTTTTTATGGTTTCCTATTTCGGTATATCGACGCTGAGAGTCTCAATCTGCACACGTCAACCGCCTGATACATTGCGGCCCCAACGCGCCGGTTGTCCAAGCGTCGCTACTCCCCTTATCCTCACCCCTCCCCGCCCACGCGAACCCGGAGCCGCCATGGACCTCGCCACCCTCGCCCTTTTCCTCCCCGCCTGCTTCGCCCTGAACATGGCGCCGGGCCCGAACAACCTGCTGTCCGTGAGCAACTCCACACGCTACGGCTACCGTACTTCGTGCCTGGCGGGCATCGGCCGCTTGCTGGCCTTCGCCGGCATGATCGCCCTCGCATCCGCCGGGTTGGCAGTGGTGCTGCAAACGTCGGAGTTGTTGTTCTATGGGATCAAGATCCTCGGCGCGGCGTATCTGTTTTATCTGGCGTTTCAGTTGTGGCGGGCTAATCCGGAGGCCGAGGCAGATTCGGCCACAGCGAAGGTGGGACTGTGGGCGTTGGCGCGGCAGGAGTTTTTGGTGGCGGCGGGCAATCCGAAGGCTATCCTTATCTTCACCGCCTTCCTCCCGCAATTTGTAGTGCCCGGCGAGCCCATCACCCCGCAATTCGCGCTGCTCGGCGCGATGTTCCTGGTGCTGGAGTGGATCGCCATCAGCGCCTACGCCTATATGGGCCTGCATATGCGCCGCTGGTTTGCAGAGCCGCGGGGCAAGCGGATTTTCAATCGGTGCTGCGCGGGGTTGTTGTCGACGGCGGCGACGGTGTTGTTGATGGCGCGCAGGGCTTAAATCACGTTTTACAGTCAAGGAGACACGCAATGAAAACCCTGGTGGTAGGTGCAAGCAAAGGATTGGGCAAAGCCCTGATCGAAGGGCTCGGTGAGCCTGGGGATACGCTGATCGGCGTGTCCCGCAGCCGCCCGGAACAGCTGGATCACAAGGACGGCGTCGAGGTGCAGTGGATCGAGGCCAATCTCGCCAAACCTGCCCAGGCCGCGCACGTCATCGCCGAGGCGATTGCCGATAAAGGCCTGGACACGCTGATCTACAACCTGGGCATCTGGGAAGAGTTCGCCTTCGACCCGACCTACAACTTCCTCGCCGACGACGATGAGCAGATCGAGGCCATCGTGACCTGCAACATCACCTCTACCCTGCTGCTGATCAAGCGCCTCTTGCCGATGCTGCTCAAAAGCCCAACCCCCAGGATCATCCTGACCGGATCCACCTCCGGCCTGCCGCAAAGTGGCCGTCCGGAGGTCGCCTTCGGGGCCTCCAAGTTTGCCTTGCGCGGGATTGCCGATGCGTTGCGTGAAGGCTATCGCCAGCAGCGCCTGGCTGTCACCTGCCTGAACCTGGGTTACTTGAACACTGAGGATCCTCTGGGCACGCCGCGCGAGCAAGCCGCGCAGCGGGATGAAGGCCACTCGATTCCTGTGCACGATGTGGTGCAGGTGGTGCGCATGACGTTGAGCCTGTCCTCGGCCAGCTTCGTCAAGGACATCACCTTGCCGGCGATACTGGACGAGCGCTTTTGACCCAGGAGTACGCGACATGACCCGAGACGAACTCGCCGTCTAGACTCCACACAGCCATTTTCCTGTGGAGACCGACCATGAAAAGCAAAAACACCCTCTGCCTCTGGTACAACGGCACCGCCTTGGAGGCTGCCACCTTCTACGCCATGACCTTCCCGGACAGCAAAGTCAACGCCGTGCACCTGGCGCCCGGCGATTATCCGTCCGGCAAACAGGGCGACGTGTTGACCGTGGACTTCACCGTCTTGGGCATCCCCTGCATCGGCCTCAACGGCGGGCCGATCTTTCCCCATACCGAGGCGTTTTCATTTCAGGTGGCCACTGATGACCAGGCCGAGACGGATCGTTACTGGAACGCCATCGTCGGTAACGGCGGCCAAGAAAGCGCCTGTGGCTGGTGCAAGGACAAGTGGGGTTTGTCGTGGCAGATCTCACCGCGCGTGCTGACGGACGCCGTCACCCACCCGGACCCGGCCGTCGCCAAGCGCGCCTTTGACGCAATGATGACCATGAAGAAGATCGACATCGCTGCCATTGAAGCGGCGGTGGCCGCCGGCTAAGGCAATGCCTTGAGCATGGCCTTTGCCGCCAGGGCGTGGACCTTGCGGGTGGGGTGCCATTCGTCCCAGTAGTAATGCGCATCGGCATTGGCGCACACCGGTTTCACGTCTGGGTAGGTGGCCTGGCACGGTGTGTCCAGGTCCGTGAATCCATTGGCTTGCGGATTGGCGCGTAGCGCGTCGCTGAACGCCAGGTGATCGAAGTAGCTGACCTTCGCCACGCCAATCTGCGCCAACATGGCCGGGAGCTTCTGTGCGAGCAATTGCTGGTAGTGCTTCGCGTTGTCGACCTGGTTGCCCTGCACCACGGCGGGCACGTGGCTGAGGTCCGTAGTGCCCACCACCATCACATGCCTGGCCCCCGCGGCCACCAGTTGCTCGGTGGCGTTGCGGATGTTGGCCAGGCTCGACTCGCTCAAGGCCTCGATGGTTTCAGGATGGGAGAAGTCGGCCCATTCGAAAAAATCGTTGGCCGAGATGAAGATGAAATACAGCGCCTTGGGGTCGGCCTTGTGGGACTTGGCGGCCTGCAAGTGCTCGGCGACTTGGCCGAGCACGCCGGTGTCCTGGGTCGGCATCAGCCACGTGTAGTAGTTGCCGTGGCCGCTTTTGGCGCCGCCCACGGCGTAGTCGGTCAGCGGTGTCTTCAACGCCTGGGCCAGGCCTTCGACGGCGGTTGGGCCGTTGCTCCAGCGTCCCTTCCAGTACAGCGGGCCAGGCAGTGCCTGGGCGTCCTTGACCTTCTGCGCGGCGAGCCGAGTGGTAAGCGCTTCGCCCGCGCCATTGTCGGAATAGCTGTCGCCAAAGGCATACAAATGATCGTAGGTCGAGGCACCAAAGGCGGTCGACACAGACAGGGTCAGCAAAGCGGCCAAACACGCGCGTCGGATCATCGAGGTTCTCCCGGAGTGTCCGAATAGACTACCGGCTGGCAGAAAGCACGGCTGGACGATTGCGACCCGCACATATCCGGCGGCGGCCATGCTAACGCTGTACAGATGCCGTCATGCTCGTTAGGCTTTTGTCTCGCAACATCCGGCTACAGATTCAGCTCAATCGGCCGCCACTCTTATATCCCTGAATGGACTCAACGAGGCTCTCGTGCGCGTTATTACTTCTCTCTTGCTCATCGGTAGCCTCGCTACCCTGGCGGGTTGTGCCACCCAGAAAACCCAAGTCGACCGCATGTTCGCCGACACCCTCACCCAGCCCCTGGTTGAAAACAGCATCGTGCGGGAGGGCGACTCGCTCAGCTTCGAGCTGCTGATGCCGGGCGGCCCGAGTGGTCTGCGTCGCACCGTGCAATGGGAGGCAGCTTGCTCATCGCCGCAATTGTATTTGCTGTACCTGGACGGTTCACAACGGGTCTACCCGGCCAGTGCTGGCCGTTACAGCGCAGCGCGCAAGTTGTCGCCGCAATTGCGCGCGACCTTGGCTGCCAACCAGACGTTCATACGCGCGTGTGCCGAAACGCCAAAGCCAGACTGGCGCCTGGTGCAGGCCAACGCGCACGATAGCCAGGTATTGATTGACGCCAACAGCATTAAGACGGTGAATGGCGAAACGCGCTTCTGGGCCGCCTTCGACGAACCGACGGTGCTCAACGACATGCCCTACAACGCCCCCTATGCCCAAAAGCGTGAACACTTTGCGGTGTCTTGCGCGGGCGGGACCTATAAGGAACTGGCCGGCTACGACATGGACGCCGACAATCGCGTCAGCGACGGCCGTGTCGACAGCTTTCCCACGCCGCAGAACATCGCTGGCAGCAATGCCGACTATGAGCTGTTGTTCAATAAAGTCTGCGCGACGCCACAGACAATCGCCGCGCTGCCGGTGTTCAAGCCACGCCTGAAAGCGCCGATAAACATCGCACTGACCTCGGTGCAACCTCAGGTGCTGGCCGCAATCACGCAGTTGAACCTGGACAAACCCGCGCGCGCCTTCAAATACGTGCATATGACCGGCACGTCGACGCTCAAGGGCGAAACCAGCCAGATTCAGAGTGCGGACTTCATCAGCCAAGACACGGCGAGCGGGCAACTGGCCATCGCCACCCGCGGGCAGGGCTATGAAAGCCACACGGTGAGCTGGCGTAACCTCATCCCGCTGGTGGCAAAAAACACCTACAGCTCCTCGGGCATGGCAGAAAGCGAGGCGCTGACGCAATTGAGCTTCACCGGCAATTGGAAGGCCCTGCCAGTTGGCGATACCGTGGTCTACCAAACCACCCGCGCCAGCCTCAACAGCCTGATTGGCAGCCGTACCAAAGTCCAGATCACCCGCTGCGTGGTTGAACGCGAGTTGCAGGCCAGCGAAATCAACCCCCGCCTGTTCGGTGCTGCGAAGGCCTTGCGCTGCAGCTTTGACAACGATGAATACAACCGGGTGAATCACCTGTACTACTTGGTCGATTACGCCTACTTCTACGAGTCGAGCACGGACAAGAACGCGTTCTACTACTCCGACACGCGTATCGATAAATTCGAATAAGCCCCGTTGACACACTCTGCAATATTCCATGAAGATGGAAGCCTTATTCAGGGTGTGTCAGCCAATGTTCGCAATGTCCTCCGTTAACCTTTCCGTCATTGGCTCCCCTGCCAAGGCGCAAGGTTGCGTTGCGCACGCCCTCAAATCGAAGAAACAGTCGCTCATGTGACCGGGGCGCGCTGTCCCGTCAGATGAGCTGACAGGACATTGAGCGCGACGGCCTTCCTCCCTTGCACAATTCCCTCTGCCCTTCTGACGGTGACTCCAGCGGTCAATCATCAGGAGAAAGTGCATGTCATCGTTTCAAGGTATCTGGGTTCCCGTGGTCACACCGTTCCATGACGGCGCCATTGATTTCATTGGCCTGCACCGCCTGGTCAGCCACCTGCTGGAAAAACACGTGGCCGGGATCATGGTGTGCACCACCACCGGGGAAGCGGCGTCGCTGAGTCGTCAGGAACAATTGGCGGTGCTCGATGCGGTGTTGCAATGGGTGCCGGCGCACCGCGTGGTGATGGGCTTGGCGGGCTATAACCAGATTGAGCTGCTGCACTTCCAGCGTGAAATCCTGCAACGCCCGGTGGCTGGGCTTTTGGTGCCGGCGCCGAGCTACATCCGCCCGTCCCAAGCGGGTTTGGAGGCGTTTTTCCGCACCGTGGCCGATGCCTCCAGCGTGCCGATCATTCTTTACGACATTCCCTACCGTACTGGCGCTACTTTCGAGCAGGCGACCCTGCTCAACATCGTCGCCCATGAGCGCATCGTGGCGATCAAGGATTGTGGTGGCAACCTGGGCAACACCCTTGCACTGCTGGCCAGCGGTGACGTGGACGTGTTGTGTGGCGAAGACGTGCAGATTTTCAACGCACTGTGCCTCGGCGCGACCGGTGCGATTGCGGCCTCGGCCCACCTGCACACCGAGCAATTTGTAGCGCTGTACCAACGGGTGCGCGACAACCAACTGGCTGAAGCGCGAGCGACATTCTTCCAGTTGCTGCCACTGATCAACACGCTGTTCATGGAGCCCAATCCAGCACCGGTAAAAGCCGCGCTGGCTCTGCAAGGCTTGATCGGCAGCGAATTGCGCGCACCCATGCAGGCCGCCAGTAGCGCCGTCGTCACGCGCTTGAGCAGGTACTGAACCCGACCGGCTAATGCGCCAAAAACAGACAGCCAACGGACCGTCCGTTGCGACCGGACCGATCCCGGCCTATCGTCGAACCCATGCTTTGCCTTTTGCTGTCCAACCCATTCGTATTCAGGTGACGACATGCCCACGCTTTCCCGCCCCGCCGTCCTCGAACTGATCGGCAACACGCCGCTGGTTCGGGTCAGCCGGTTCGATACCGGCCCCTGCACGTTGTTTCTCAAGCTTGAATCCCAGAACCCCGGTGGTTCCATCAAGGACCGCATCGGCCTGGCCATGATTGACGCCGCCGAACGCGACGGCCGCTTGCGCCCCGGCGGCACCATTATCGAAGCCACCGCCGGCAACACCGGCCTGGGCCTGGCGCTGGTCGGTCGGGCCAAGGGCTACCGGGTAGTACTGGTGGTACCCGACAAGATGTCCACGGAAAAAGTGCTGCACCTCAAGGCCATGGGCGCCGAGGTGCACATCACCCGCTCCGATGTGGGCAAGGGCCACCCCGAGTATTACCAGGACGTGGCCGCGCGCCTGGCCAAGGATATTCCGGGCTCGTTCTTCGCTGACCAATTCAACAACCCGGCCAACCCCCTGGCCCATGAAACCAGCACCGCGCCGGAAATCTGGGCGCAGACCCAGCATGATGTCGACGCGATCGTCGTCGGCGTCGGCTCTGCCGGCACCCTCACCGGCCTGACGCGCTTCTTCAAGCGCGTGCAACCCGAGCTGGCCATGGTGCTGGCCGACCCGGTGGGCTCGGTGATGGCCGAATACAGCCGCAGTGGCAAGATGGAAACGCCGGGGTCCTGGGCGGTAGAAGGCATTGGCGAAGACTTCATTCCATCGATTGCCGACCTGTCCAGCGTGCGCCAAGCCTATTCGATCAGCGACGAAGAAAGTTTCGACCATGCTCGGCAGTTGCTCAAGGCCGAAGGCATTCTCGGCGGTTCCTCCACCGGCACCCTGCTCGCTGCCGCCCTGCGTTATTGCCGCGAACAGACCGAGCCCAAGCGCGTGGTGACTTTTGTCTGTGACACCGGCACCCGTTACCTGTCAAAGGTCTACAACGACCAATGGATGAATGACGCCGGCCTGCTGCACTACAAGCACTACGGCGACCTGCGCGACCTGATCGCGCGGCGCTTCGAAGACGGCCGCGTGATCAGCGTAAGCCCCGACGACACGCTGCTCACCGCCTTCCAGCGCATGCGCCTGGCGGATGTCTCGCAGTTGCCAGTGCTGGTGGACGGTCAAAAACTGGTCGGTGTGATCGATGAATCCGACATCCTGCTGGGTCTGCATCAAGACGCCACGCACTTTTCCATGATCGTCTCCAGCGCTATGACCGACACTCTGCAAACCCTGGCCCCCAGCGCTAGCCTGGCAGAACTGCAGGCGGAGCTGGATCGCGGCCTGGTCGCCATCATTGCCGACGCGTCAGGCTTCCACGGCCTGATCACCCGCGTCGACCTGCTCAACCACCTTCGGAGATCCCTTGCATGAGTCAGTCCGATAAAAGCGCGTTTGCCACCCGTGTGATCCATGCTGGACAGTCCCCCGACCCGACCACGGGCGCGCTGATGCCGCCGATCTACGCCAACTCTACTTACCTGCAAGACAGCCCCGGCGTGCACAAAGGCTTCGACTACGGGCGCTCCCACAACCCCACGCGGTTTGCCCTGGAACGCTGCGTGGCCGACCTGGAGGGCGGCCGCCAGGCGTTTGCTTTCGCGTCCGGGCTGGCGGCGATTTCGACAGTCTTGGAGTTGCTGGATGCCGGCGCCCATATCGTGTCCGGCAATGACCTGTACGGCGGCACCTTCCGGCTATTCGATAAAGTGCGCCAACGCAGCGCCGGGCATCGTTTCAGTTTTGTCGACCTGAGCGATTTGTCGGCGTTTGAAGCGAGCCTGCAGGACGACACGCGCATGGTCTGGGTCGAGACCCCCAGCAACCCGCTGCTGAGCCTGACCGACCTGAGCGCCATCGCACGTATCTGCCATGATCGCGGCATCATCTGTGTGGCCGACAACACCTTCGCCAGCCCGTGGATCCAGCGTCCTCTGGAGCTGGGCTTTGATGTTGTGGTGCACTCCACCACCAAATACCTCAACGGCCACTCCGATGTGATCGGCGGCATCGCCATTGTCGGCGACAACCCCGAACTGGCTGAGCGTCTGGGCTTCCTGCAAAACTCGGTCGGCGCCATCGCGGGGCCCTTCGACGCGTTCCTCACCCTGCGCGGCGTGAAAACCCTGGCGCTGCGCATGGAACGCCATTGCAGCAACGCCCTGGACCTCGCCACCTGGCTGGAGCAGCAACCGCAAGTGGCACGGGTTTATTACCCAGGCCTCACGTCCCATCCCCAGCATGAACTGGCGCGCGAACAGATGCGTGGGTTTGGCGGGATGATTTCGATTGACCTGAACAGCGACCTGGCCGGCGCCACGCGGTTCCTGGAAAACGTCAAGATCTTCGCCCTGGCCGAAAGCCTTGGCGGCGTGGAAAGCCTGATCGAACACCCGGCGATCATGACCCATGCAAGCATCCCGGCGGTAACGCGGGCGCAGCTGGGGATTGGGGATGGGTTGGTACGCTTGTCGGTGGGGGTTGAGGATGTGGAGGATCTGCGGGCGGATTTGGCGCAAGCCTTGGCACTTATCTAAAGTCGTTTAGCTTGGCCTGCGTGGTGAACCGGCCCACTCACCACAGCAAGCCAGTTCCCACAGAAAGTTGTGTCAGGCTGAGGTGACGTTGGCACGCGCCGCATGCAGTTTCTTGTAGCTGTCGATCAAGCGCAAATGCCGATCCAACCCTTCCAGCTTCATGCTGGTCGGCGTCAAACCATAGAAGCGCACATCGCCCTGTACCGAACCGATCACCGCATCCATCCGCTCATTACCAAACATGCGGCGGAAGTTGGCTTCGTAGTCCGCCAGTTCCAGGTCATCGTCCAATTCCATCTCCAGCACCGCATTCATCGCCTGGTAGAACAGGCCACGTTCAGCGGTGTTGTCGTTGTACTGCAGGAACATCTCCACGCACTCCTTGGCCTCTTCATATTGCTGCAAGGCCAGGAAGATCAGCAGTTTCAACTCCAGGATGGTCAGTTGACCCCAGGCAGTGTTGTCATCGAATTCGATGCCGATCAGCGTGGTGATATCGGTGTAGTCATCCAGCTCGCTTTCGATCAGGCGCTCGACCAACGCTTGCAACTCTTCCTCGTTGAGGCGGTGCAGGTTGAGAATGTCCTCGCGGAAAAACAGCGCCTTGTTGGTGTTGTCCCAGATCAGGTCGTCCACCGGGTAGATTTCCGAGTAGTCCGGCACCAGGATGCGGCACGCGGTGGCGCCAAGGTGTTCGTACACGGCCATGTACGATTCTTTACCCATGCCTTCTAGAATGCCGAACAGGGTCGCAGCTTCCTGGGCGTTGGAATCCTCACCTTCGCCTGAGAAGTCCCACTCGACGAATTCGTAATCCGATTGGGCACTGAAGAAACGCCACGACACCACTCCGCTGGAGTCGATGAAGTGCTCGACGAAGTTATTCGGCTCGGTCACCGCCTGACCTTCGAAGGTCGGCTGCGGCAAGTCGTTGAGGCCTTCGAAACTGCGGCCTTGCAGCAGTTCGGTGAGACTGCGTTCCAGCGCCACTTCCAGGCTTGGGTGCGCGCCGAACGAGGCGAACACGCCACCCGTGCGCGGGTTCATCAGGGTCACGCACATTACCGGGAATTCACCGCCAAGGGACGCGTCTTTCACCAGCACCGGGAAGCCTTGGGCTTCGAGGCCCTGGATACCGGCGAGAATGCCTGGGTACTTGGCCAGCACCTCGGCCGGCACGTCCGGCAAGGCGAACTCGCCTTCGATAATTTCACGCTTCACGGCGCGCTCGAAGATCTCCGACAGGCACTGCACCTGGGCTTCAGCCAAGGTATTGCCGGCGCTCATGCCGTTGCTGAGGTAGAGGTTTTCGATCAGGTTGGACGGGAAGTACACCACTTCACCGTCCGATTGGCGCACGAACGGCAGCGACACAATCCCGCGCTCTTCATTGCCGGAGTTGGTGTCGAACAGGTGAGAACCGCGCAGCTCACCGTCGCGGTTGTAGACCTTCAGGCAGTAGGCGTCGAGGATTTCACCTGGCAGTTCGTCGTTGGGGCCAGGCTGGAACCAGCGCTCATCCGGGTAATGCACGAACGGCGCATTCGCCAGTTCTTCACCCCAGAACTGATCGTTATAGAAGAAGTTGCAGTTGAGCCGCTCGATGAACTCGCCCAGTGCCGACGCCAAGGCGCCCTCTTTGGTCGCGCCCTTACCGTTGGTGAAGCACATCGGCGAATGTGCATCGCGGATATGCAGCGACCACACGTTGGGCACGATATTGCGCCACGACGCGATTTCAATCTTCATGCCCAGGCCGGCCAGGATGCCGGACATGTTGGCAATGGTCTGTTCCAGCGGCAGGTCTTTGCCGGCGATATAAGTGCCACCCTCTGACGTCGAGTTGGGCATCAACAAGGCCTGGGCATCGGCGTCCAGGTTTTCGACTTCTTCGATGACGAACTCAGGCCCGGCCTGCACCACTTTCTTGACCGTGCAACGGTCGATGGAACGCAGGATGCCTTGGCGGTCTTTGTCGCAAATGTCGGCCGGCAGCTCGACCTGGATCTTGAAGATCTGGTTGTAGCGGTTTTCCGGGTCGACGATGTTGTTCTGCGACAGACGAATATTTTCAGTGGGGATATTGCGCGTCTGGCAATACAACTTCACGAAGTACGCCGCGCACAACGCCGACGACGCCAGGAAGTAATCGAACGGCCCCGGTGCCGAGCCATCGCCTTTATAGCGGATGGGCTGGTCGGCAATCACCGTGAAGTCGTCGAACTTGGCTTCAAGCCGGAGGTTGTCGAGAAAGTTGACCTTGATTTCCATGGGGGCACACCAGAATAACGGCTAAACAAAAATGGCCGCCATTATGAGGTTTTTCGGCAGGAAGTTTCAGGCTTTTGACCAGTGGCTGGCGAATTGGCCAATGTGGATTAACCTTTTCGCACATGGCGCCGATGGACTGAGGGCAACCAGGGAGTAGTCGGAATGCGCAATAACCAGCCCGTAACACAGCGTGAGATTTCCCTCGCGCCTTCGCAAAAACTCATCTCCGCCACGGATGTCCGAGGTGTCATCACTTACTGCAACGACGCCTTTGTGGACATCAGCGGCTTTGAACGCGCTGACTTGATTGGCGCCCCGCAGAATATCGTACGTCACCCCGATGTGCCCCCCGCCGTGTTTGCGCACATGTGGAGTGCACTCAAGCAAGGCCTGCCCTGGATGGGCATCGTCAAGAACCGCTCGAAAAACGGCGATCATTATTGGGTCAACGCCTATGTAACGCCGATCTTCGACGGCAGCAAGGTGGTGGGTTTCGAATCGGTGCGGGTCAAACCCACTGCCGATGAGATCCGCCGTGCTCAGGCCCTTTACCGCCGCATCAGCCAGGGTAAGCCGGGCGTGCCACGCCAGGATGCCTGGCTGCCTGCCGCGATCAGTTGCGTGCCGTATGTGGCCACCGGATTGGCCGGCAGCCTCGCCGGCCTGTTCCTCAGTGCACCGCTGGCGATTGCGGTGGCCGTCGTTGTCGCGGTGCCAGTGGGCGTACTTTGCTCGCGCGTGCGCCAAGGCAGCACACTGCGCCTGTTGCAGGGGGTGGAACCCTCGACTTCGGACGCCTTGATCGCACAAATGTACAGCGATGCAAGCGGGCCCCAGGCACGCTTGGAAACCGCGTTCCTCAGCCAAAACGCGCGCCTGAAGACCTGCCTGACGCGTTTGCAGGACAGCGCCGAGCAACTCAGCGCCCTGGCCGGGCAATCCGATCAGTTGGCCACCGCCAGCTCCAAAGGCCTGGACCGCCAGCGTGTCGAAACCGAACAGGTCTCGGCCGCCGTCAACCAGATGGCCGCCACCACCCAGGAAGTCGCCAGCCACGTTCAACGCACCGCCGACGCCACCCAGCAAGCCAACGTCCTGACCGGGCGCGGGCGCGAAGTGGCACGCGATACCCGTGAGGCGATCGAACGCCTGTCTGCGGTGGTCAGCGAAACCGGCGCCACCGTGGCGCAACTGGCCAAGGACAGCGACGAAATCGGCAGCGTGGTGGACGTGATCAAAGGCATTGCCGACCAGACCAACCTGCTGGCCCTCAACGCGGCCATCGAAGCGGCGCGTGCCGGCGAGCAAGGCCGTGGTTTTGCCGTGGTGGCCGACGAAGTGCGGCAGCTGGCACAACGCACGTCCCAGTCCACCACCCAGATCCATGGGTTGATCACCCAGCTGCAGGCGTCCTCCAACAATGCCGTGCAAAGCATGGAACACGGCCAGCGCCAGGCCCAGGAAGGTGTGGCCTGGGTGCTGGAGGCGGACCAGGCGCTGGTCGGCATCAGCGAAGCGGTGTCCCATATCACTGACATGACCACCCAGATCGCCGCCGCCACCGAGGAACAGAGCGCGGTCGCCGAGGAAATCAGCCGCAACATCACCACCATCGCCGAACTGGCCGACCAGACGTCGATACAAGCCCATCAATCCACGGACCTGAGCAAGGAGCTGACGAACAACGCGTCCACCCAATATGCGTTGGTTGAGCGGTTCAATCGCTGAGCCTACGTTTACAGTGGCAAGCCCGCTTTCTGTAGTGAGCGGGCTTGTTGTGGTGAGCGGGCTTGCCCTGCTCACCAATGGCGATCTGCTGTGGTCTCTAATATTGATCGGCGCCACGCAGTCGCTTTCCGGTTTCCTGCGTCGCGAAAAGGTCATCCAGTGGATGGACCGCACCACCGGTATGATCTTTGTGTTGTTCGCTGCAAGGCTGACGTTCAGCAAGCGCTGAATACTCGCTTAGCCCAAGCGCATTGAAAGTTCGATGTCATCGGTAAACGGCACCGACAAGTAGCCGTTCTCCGGAGCGCGCACGTAGGCCAGGTATTCAGGGCAATAATCGGTGTTGTCCGCGACTACCAGTGCGCCAGGACGCAGGTTGTTTTCCACCAGGTTCAGCACGTCGCCATACAGCGTCTTGGCGCCGTCCAGCAGCAACAGATCGACAACCTCCGGCAAGTCGCTGGCCAGGGTCACCAGCGCGTCACCTTCGCGAATGTGGATCAGGTCGCTCACGCCGCCTTCGATGAAATGCTCGCGCGCCAGGGCGATCTTCGAGGCTTCGAATTCGCTGCCGATCAGCACACCGCCGCCGTTGTCACGCAGCGCGGCAGCCAGGAACAAGGTCGACAGCCCAAATGAAGTGCCAAACTCCACAATCGCTCGCGCCTTGTTGCTGCGCGCCAGCATGTAGAGCAGCTTGCCGGTGTCCTGCGACACGGGCAGCCACAGGTCCTTGAGCATCGAATACAGCGCCACGTATTCGGTTTTGCTGTGCATCAGCCGTTCGCGTTCTTCCTTGGATACCGAGTTCACCAACGGGCTGGTGGCCGCATTGGCCTGGGCATAAAGACGTTCAATCAGGGGCGCCAGAGGCGCGGTGGTCAGGCTCGACATAATTGATTTCCAGTGAGTTGGGACTAAGATGCGACTAATTCGTCGCATTAAAAGTATGCGAGTCATTCGCATCCTTCGCTATTCGCATTAGCCCTGCTTCAGGAGCCCCGTATGACCAGCCGCCAGACCCCACGTATTTCCACGCGCAAACAGCCGCAACAGGCCCGTTCCACCGAGTTGGTGGCGGCGATTCTGCAAGCGGCTATTCAGGTTTTGGCCAAGGAAGGCGCCACCCGTTTCACCACCGCACGGGTCGCGGAAAAAGCCGGCGTGAGCGTGGGGTCGGTGTACCAGTACTTCCCCAACAAAGCGGCGATTCTGTTTCGGTTGCAGAGTGATGAGTGGCAGCAGACCACCCAGATGCTGCGCGGCATACTGGAAAACCACGACGAGACGCCGCTGGAACGTTTGCGTAGCGTGGTGCACGCCTTTATCCAGTCAGAATGCGAAGAAGCGCAAATGCGCGGGGCGCTGAACGATGCGGCGCCGATCTATCGTGATGCGCCGGAGGCCCTGGAGGTGCGCGCGGCGGGACGCCAGGCGTTCAAGGGGTTCATGCTGGAGTTGTTGCCTGAGGTGTCGGTTGACACGCGTACGTTGGCCAGTGATTTGATCCTGACCACGCTCAGTTCAGTGGGGAAGGCGTTCTCCAACAGTCCGCGAACGGCTGAAGAAATCGCGGTTTATGCCGAGGGGATGGCTGAAATGTTTCGTGCGTATGTGAATGTGCTCAACCTGGTCCAAAGGGCAACCGATACCTCATTTCTTCCAGAGTGACACCTCCCCTCTGAAGATTACGTTCACTCCCCGCGTCCTCGACACAGCCCATCCTGCGATAAAACCGGATAGCTCTTTCATTACGGCTCAAGACCCAAAGCGTCAAACACTCATACCCCTGCTCCATCAAGACCTGCAGGCCTGCCTTCCACAAAGACAGCCCGACGCCTGTTTGCCAATACCTGGCTAAAACGTAGATAGCCATGACCTCACCCGCGTTCTGCCCTGCCGCTTCTTCGTCACGACTGGCACCGACCGATATCCAGCCGACAACTTGCCCATCCAACTCCGCGACCCACACGTCGGACTCGCCCGACTCAATCGAGCGAACCCAAAAGGATTCACGCCGAGCCAGCGTTGCATCCAGCCCATTCAAGAACTCGGCAGGCATCAAGTCACGATAGGCTTCCTGCCAACTGCGAATATGCACCTGGGCGATGGCGTTGGCGTCGCCAGGTAACGCTTTGCGGATCATTGATCTATTCCTTATGCAGTCAATGGCCTTCAAGTAAACCCAACCTTCATGACCGTTTACCCTCGTGGTATGTTTCGAGCCCTGCCCGCAAAAGGAGGTGCCATGCAATCGTTAGCCATCAACGCCGCACTGCTGATCATCGACATGCAGCAAGGCATGAACCAACCAAAGCAGGGGCGACGCAACAACCCCGACGCCGAAGTGCAGATACAGCGTCTGCTGACAGCCTGGCGTCAATCCGACCGCCCTGTTGTTCACATCCGGCACATGTCCCGCTCGCCCGATTCGGTGTTCTGGCCGGGCCAGCCGGGCTGCGAATTCCAGCCCGCGCTGCAACCGTTGGCGCATGAGCATGTGACCGAAAAGAACGTTCCGGATGCCTTCGTCGCCTCAGGGCTAGAACGCTGGCTGCACGCGCGCGGGATCCGGCAACTGGTGATCGTTGGCGTGATCACCAACAACTCGGTCGAGGCCACGGCACGCTCAGGCGGCAACCTGGGTTTTGCGGTGACGGTGGTTTCAGATGCGTGCTACACCTTCGACCAAACCGATTTGTCCGGGCGCCTGTGGCCCGCGGAAGATGTGCATGCGCTCTCACTGAGCAACCTGGCGATGGACTATGCCGCCGTGATGGAGACCGACAAAATCCTGGTTCATTGTTGACCACGACGGTCAGGTAGCGGGTTGAAACACGCCCTCTTTCACAAGCATATCGATCAGTGATTGCGGCCAGACGGTCTCTTCGGTAGAGCGCAGCGCATTGGCAGACCACCAACGATGATCCGCCATGACCTGAGTCTCATTTGCCCGGCCAATGGTCCGTCTTTATGGACGAACCTGAACAGAAGCACCTCCTGGGAGGGGTTGATCACCAGCAGGCGTGACGCCTTTCGTTCGCGCATTGAATCCGTCCCATCCTTAGGTCGATGTCGTCGCTTCCAATAATCGCGCAATCGTCTTGCGCATCTCCCCGTGGTCGACCTCCGCATACGGCTGTGCGTTTTTCCAGTCATAAAACCACGCCGGCATCGTGCGTTTGTCGTCCGGTTCCGAGGCATAGCGCGGGAAGAGATGGCAATGCAGCTCCGGCTCGGAATTGCCCAGGATCTCGTAGTTCATGCGCAACGCACCGGTGGCCTGCAACACCGCATCGCCGAGGCGGGCCATGTCCAGCAGGTAGGCAGTGCGGGCTTCGGTGTCCAGGTCGTTCAGGCTGGCAACGACCGGGTCAGGCAGCAGCAGGCAGTAACCAGGGAGAAACTGTACATCACCCATGACCGCCCAGCCCGAGGCCATGCGGCATATAACCTTGTCGTTGGTGCTGTTACGGGCCTGTGCTACACGTTCGGTGATAAGCGCCATGCAAAATCCTTGATCAACCTGAAGTCCAGGCGGCATCTTAACGCGATTTCAAGCACTGCCATTCACCTTGCGCACACGGCATAACCTGCTGAAGGTAAGCGTCCAGGACATCGGTATTCGCTGACGACCCCATCGCCCCGATATACCCATCAGGCCGCACCAGCACCCACTCGCCCATCGCCAGTCCGTAGGCATGTTCAACGTAGCCCTGGTCGTCGAGCACATCACCCTCAGGTCCAACTATATGGACATGCACGCCCGGCCGAGCAGGCACCACCCCGCACGCTACGCCATAACCGAGCACCGTCCAGTGTGTTCCCTTGAACAGATGGAACAGCCGCAACGCCTGCCCAGCGGCACCTCGGACCGGCGCGTCCGGCGCCCGGTCGCCCGCTGCAACGCCGTTACGCACGGGGCTCTTCAACGCCAGCGAGGACTCTGGATAGGCAATATCCAACTGATGCACTTCCCTGCCCCGACGCAGTTCGCCGTTCTTCATCTCACCCAGCAGTTGGGTGGACAAACCAAGCACGCAAGCGGCGACAGGCCGACGCTCCGCTTCATAGGTATCCAGTAAATCATCAGGTGCCCCCTGTACTACCGCCGCCAGCTTCCAGCCCAGGTTGTAAGCGTCCTGCACGCTGGTATTCAGGCCCTGGCCGCCGGTGGGTGGATGGATATGGGCGGCGTCCCCCACCAGCAGCACCCTCCCCACGCGGTATTGATCCGCCAGGCGGGCATTCATGGTGTAGGCCGACGACCAAGACACCGCGTGCACCCGGATATCGGCGCGACCGGTGCGATGGGCGATGATTGCGGTGAGCCCCTCGGCACTGAAATCGACGTCAAGATCCGCGGGAATCGGCCCCTGAATCTGGAACAGCTCGGTGCCGGCCAAGGGGCATATCGCAATCTGGCGCTGCAGATCGCCGTCACCAAAACGGTGCCAGGCATCACGCGTGAGGCCGCTGAGTTCGACATCCGCCACCAAAGCGCGTACGCCAAGGGTCTTGCCGGGAAAGCCGATATCCAGGGCATGTCGAACAAAACTGCGCCCCCCATCAGCGCCCACCAACCAACGCACACGGATGTGTTCTTCACCTGCGTTGCCGATCAGCCGTGCGGTGACTGCGTTGCCGTCCTGCTCGAACCCCACTAATTCACAAGCAAATTCAGGCTGATGTCCCCACTCAAGCAGACGTTCGCGCATCACGCGCTCGGTCAAAAACTGCGGCACCATCAACGGTTGTCGATAAGGCTCGGCGGGCGTCGACGCCTTGGATTCTGTGAATTCTGCTTCGCTGTAGCTGCCATCGTCGCGGTAGCGCCGGTCAGTCGGATAGACTCCACCCACTGCCATCAGACGGTCGAGAATCCCCAGGTCTTCGAACACTTCCTGAGACCTTGGCTGGATACCTTTGCCACGCGAACCCTGGAAGGGATGCGCATTTTTTTCGATCAGCCGAAAAGTGATACCCCTTCTCGCCAGGTCGATCGCCAAGGTCAGGCCGGCGGCACCGGCACCGCAAATCAGTACATCGACAGCGAATTGCGCTTTCATACTGGATCACCTATATGTGCAATACGCACATATTAAGAGAGGCGAACACCGTGTCAATTAAAAATGTGCAAAACGCACATATATCCGCCCAACTGCGTGACCTGCATGGTTCATTGGTTGAGATTGTGGGGGTGATGAACCGCCCGCAGCGCGACGAAGCGATGGTGCGCGAAGCTGGGATTTCACTGGATCGCGCCCTGTTTCCGCTGCTGGTGCTGGTGGAAAGGTTGGGTCCGATCGGCGTGGTCGAACTGGCTGACCGCGTGGGCCGTGACTACACCACCGTGAGCCGGCAGGTGGCGAAGCTGGAAAGCCTGGGCTTGGTTCTGCGCCAGGCAAGCGCAGTCGACCGCCGCGTACGCGAGTCGGTGATTACCGAGAAAGGCAAAGCCATGACTGACCGCGTCGACGACGCGCGGGAGAGGATCGGTGTGTCGATCTTCTCCACCTGGGATGAAGGCGACTTCGACAATCTGGTGCGGCTGATGCGCAAGTTTGCCGAGGATATCAAGGATGACTCGGTGCGTGCGACGAAGGGCATTTCCTAAGGCCATGCACGTTTCCTGTGGCAAGCGGGGCAAGCCCGCTTGCCACACAGCATCAATCCAATGCCAATTCCACCACCCCAGCGTTCAACCGCACCGGCCATACCCGCAGCCTCTGATCAGGCGCCTCCAGGCACTGCCCATCCTCGAGCCGGTAATGCTGCTTGTAGATCGGCGCCGCCACCACCAAGTCACCCTTGATGCTGCCGATCAAGCCGCGTCCGATCACATTCGCGCCGGATTCCGGGTCATGGTTGTCGATGGCGAACAGCGTCTGGTCCTGCGCACCCGGCAGGTAGAACAGCGCCACTTGCGCGCCGTCCAGCCACACCACTACGCCGGAATTGCTCACCAGGTCGGTCTCGCTGCACACACCTTTCCAGGTGGCCAGGTTGCGTTGCGGGTTGGCTTGGCTCATCAGGCAATCTCCTCGGTGACGGGAATCAGGTTGAGTTCGGCGGCCATGATCGGCCGGCGTTGGCCGCGCTCCTGGACGAAGTGGATGTCCGGGTCGGGGCGTTTGTCGTTGACGAAGGTGCGGAAGCGCTTGAGTTTTTCCGGGTCTGCGAGGGCGTTGGCCCATTCGCATTCGTAGCGGTCGACCACCAGTTGCATCTGCGCTTCCAGCTCTGCGCCGAGGCCCAGGCTGTCGTGCAGGATCACGTCCTTGAGGAAATCCAGGCCGCCTTCGAGGCTTTCGCGCCAGACCGAGGTGCGTTGCAGCTTGTCGGCGGTGCGGATGTAGAACATCAGGAAGCGGTCGATGTAGCGGATCAGCGTGGCGTCATCCAGATCGGTGGCGAACAGCTCCGCATGGCGTGGGCGCATGCCGCCGTTGCCGGCGATGTAGAGGTTCCAGCCCTTCTCGGTGGCGATCACGCCCACGTCTTTGCTCTGGGCTTCAGCGCATTCGCGGGTACAGCCGGACACTGCGAATTTGAGCTTGTGCGGCGAGCGCAGGCCCTTGTAACGGTCCTCGATCAACAGCGCCATTTTCACGCTGTCCTGCACGCCGTAACGGCACCAGGTGCTGCCCACGCAGGACTTCACCGTACGCGTGGATTTGCCGTAGGCGTGCCCGGTTTCAAACCCGGCGGCGATCAGTTCGCTCCAGATATCCGGCAGTTCGTGCAGTTGTGCACCAAACAGGTCGATGCGCTGGCCGCCGGTGATTTTGGTATAGAGGTCATATTTCTTCGCGACCTCGCCGATCACGATGAGTTTATCCGCGGTGATTTCGCCGCCTGGAATACGCGGCACCACCGAGTAGGTGCCGTTTTTCTGCATGTTGGCCATGAACGTATCGTTGGTGTCCTGCAACGGCACCAGGGACGCATCCATGATCGGCTGGTTCCAGCACGACGCCAGGATCGAGCCCACCGCCGGCTTGCACACATCGCAGCCGGTGTGACCACGGCCGTGTTTGGCCAGCAGTTCGTCAAAGGTGAGGATGCCTTCCACGCGCACCAGCGCGTACAACTCCTGCCGGGTGTAGGCGAAGTGTTCGCACAGGCTCTTGTCGACGCTGACGCCACGGGCGATCAGTTCATGTTCGAACACCTGCTTCAGCAAACCGGCGCAGCCGCCGCAACCGGTGCAGGCGTTGGTCTGGGCTTTGAGCAGGCCGAGGTCGCTGCAGCCGCCGTCGATGGCCGAGCAGATCGCGCCCTTGGTCACGTTGTGGCAGGAGCAGACGGTGGCCGATTCCGGCAGCGCGCCGGGGCCGAGGGTCGGTGCGCCGCTGGACGACGGCAGGATCAGGCTGGCCGGCTCGGACGGCAGCGCGATGCTGTTCTGCATGTATTGCAGCAGGGTGTCGTAGTAGCTGTTGTCGCCCACCAACACCGCGCCGATCACATGTTTGCCCGACGCATCCACCACCAGACGCCGGTAGCTGGCGCTGGCTTCGTCGATGAACTGGTAGCTGCGTGCGCCCGGCGTGTGGGCATGGGCGTCGCCGATGGAGCCCACGTCGACGCCGAGCAACTTGAGTTTGGTCGACATGTCGGCACCCACAAACGGCTCGGCGGTTTGCGCGCACAGCAGCGCGGCAACTCCACGGGCCATCTGATAGCCCGGCGCGACCAGGCCGAACAGGCTGCCGTTCCAGGACGCGCATTCGCCAATCGCGTAGATGTTCGGGTCGATGCTCAGGCATTCGTCATTGATCACCACACCGCCACGCGGGCCGATGTCCAGGCCGGCCTGGCGGGCCAGCGCATCCTGGGCGCGGATACCGGCGGAGAATACGATCAGATCGGTTTCAAGGAACTCGTCATTGGCAAAATTCATGCGGTAGCGGTACTGCTCGCCCGCGCTGATGGATTGGGTGGCGCGCGACAAATGCACGCCCACGCCCAGCCGTTCGATCTGCGCCTTGAGTGCCAGGCCGCCAAAGTCGTCGAGTTGCACCGGCATCAAGCGCGGCGCGAACTCCACCACATGGGCCTCAAGGCCGAGGCTTTTCAGGGCGTTGGCGGCTTCCAGGCCCAACAGGCCGCCGCCCACCACCACGCCGCGTCGTGCATTGGCGGCGGCCTTGCGAATCGCGTCCAGGTCTTCAAGGGTGCGATACACCAGCCGCGAATCGCCTTCGGCGCCTTCGATAGGCGGCACAAACGGATAGGAGCCGGTGGCCAACACCAGCTTGTCATAGGCGACGCAGCCGTCAGCGGTGATCACCTCGCAGCGGGCGCGGTCGATCTCCAGCACCGGTACGCCCAAGTGAAGCGTCACGCCCGGCGTCTGATACAGCGACGCTTCGGATAATGCCAACGATTCCGCATCACGGCCGGTGAAATACTCGGACAGGTGCACCCGGTCATAGGCGCGCATCGGCTCTTCGCTGAACACATGCAAACGGTAGTGATCCAGCGCGCCGCGCTCGATCAATTGCGCCACACAGTGGTGGCCGACCATGCCATTGCCGACGACGATCAAGGTTTTGAGATGGTTCATAGTAAGCACCCGACAAAGCTCATCACGGTTTTAAAAAAGCAAAAAAAAACGCCTGAAACCTTGCGGTTCCAGGCGTCTTTGCCTGTTCTTATGCGGGTTCGGATCGGGCGACTGCGCCGGATTCTCCGCTATTGCCCCTGGTGTCGATCGTCGTTGACCGAAGTGGGTTGAGGGGGAGCTTGCAGGGTCTGTGCCAAGCGGATGCAAGGCCTGTGTTCACGGCTCAACAGGTGAGCCGCCAATGCCAAGCACCACCTCCAGCGCCTACAACTGGTGCATCTCGCGTCATAAAAGTGCATGACTCGCCATGAATGAATGGTTTTCTGTGGTGAGCGGGCTTGCCCCGCGCCCAGGGCGCCTCGGTATCAAAGGGCAGTTCAAAAACCTGGCGCGTGACTTGCTAGGAACACCCCAACCAAGCAGTCAACGCTGACTGCCCTCTCACGACAAAGGCGCCGTGTAATCCCCGTTCTGAACGGAGGGTTGCAAGGCGCCTTTTTTGTTTACGCAGGTTTCAGATGGCCAACCAAAGCATACGCAGTGTGTGTCCCTATTGTGGCGTGGGCTGTGGCATCGTCATGCAGGTACAAGACAATAAAGTGGTCAAGGTGATCGGCGATAAGGCCCACCCCACCAACTTTGGCCGCCTGTGCACCAAGGGCACCACCTGCGGGCAAGCCATCGCCGAGTCCGGGCGCATGGAAAACGCCTATGTACGCCAGGCCCGGGAGCATGACCCGGTGCGCATCGGCATGGACAACGCCATCCGCGAAACCGCGCGCCGCCTGCGTCACACCCTCGACACGCACGGCCCGGACGCATTGGCTTTCTACGTGTCAGGGCAGATGTCGCTGGAGTCCCAGTACCTGATCAACAAATTGGCCAAGGGTTTCGTCCGCACCCCCAACATCGAGTCCAACTCGCGGCTGTGCATGGCCAGCGCCGGCAGTGGCTACAAACTCTCCCTCGGCTCCGACGGCCCGCCGGGGTCATATGAAGACTTCGATCGCGCCGACCTGTTCTTCGTGATCGGCGCGAACATGGCTGACTGTCACCCGATTCTGTTCTTGCGCATGATGGACCGGGTCAAGGCCGGGGCGAAGCTGATCGTGGTCGACCCCCGGCGCAGTGCCACGGCGGACAAGGCCAACCTGTTCCTGCCGATCAAACCCGGCACCGACCTGGCGTTGCTCAATGGTCTGCTGCACCTGCTGGTCAAAAACGGCCACACCGACCCTGCCTTTATCGCCGCCTTTACCGAAGGCTGGGAGGCGATGCCGGAATTCCTGGAGGACTATTCGCCAGATCAAGTCGCCGCCATCACCGGCCTGGCCGAAGCCGATATCCGCCAAGCCGCCGACTGTATCGGCCAGGCTGCCGAGTGGATGAGCTGCTGGACCATGGGCCTCAACCAGAGCACCCACGGCACCTGGCACACCAACGCGCTGTGCAACCTGCACCTGGCCACTGGCGCCATCTGCCGTCCGGGCAGCGGGCCGTTTTCCCTCACGGGTCAACCCAACGCCATGGGCGGGCGCGAAATGGGTTACATGGGCCCTGGACTGCCGGGGCAACGATCGGTGCTGGTCGAGGCCGACCGCGCCTTTATCGAAGACCTGTGGCAGATCCCCCACGACAGCCTGCCGCGCCAGGCTGGCAGCGGCACCGTGGCGATGTTCGAACAGATGGCCGCCGGGCAGATCAAGGCCTGCTGGATCATCTGCACCAACCCGGTCGCCAGCGTGCCTAACCGGCAGACCGTGATCAAAGGCCTGCAAACCGCCGAACTGGTGATCACCCAGGATGCTTTTCTCGATACCGAGACCAACCGCTACGCCGACATTCTGTTGCCCGGCGCGCTGTGGGCCGAGGCCGAAGGGGTGATGATCAACTCCGAACGCAACCTGACCCTGATGCAAAAGGCCGTCGACGCGCCCGGCGAGACCCTGCCCGACTGGCAGATCATCGCCAGGGTCGCCTGTGAAATGGGCTTTGCCGATGCGTTCACCTATGCATCCGCCGCCGACGTGTTTGAAGAAATCAAACGCGCCTGGAACCCCAAGACCGGCTACGACCTGCGTGGCGCGAGCTACCCGCGCCTGCGTGAGAAGCCGCTGCAATGGCCTTGCGCGTCGGAGGATGGCGCGGACCGCAACCCAATCCGCTACCTGGACACAGGCACCCTCGCCTTCGCCACCGAAAACGGCAAAGCCCAGTTTTTCGCCCGCCCCCATATGCCACCCGCAGAAATGCCGGAAGACGCGTTCCCCTTCGTGCTCAACACCGGCCGCGTGCAACACCAATGGCACACCCTGACCAAGACCGGCAAGGTTGCGACCCTGAATAAACTCAACCCCGGCCCCTTTGTGGAATTACACCCCGAAGACGCGAGCCGCTTGGGTATCAAGGACAAGGATCGAGTCGAAATACGCTCCCAGCGCGGCCGCGCCGTTCTGCCCGCCGTGGTCACCGACCGTGTGCGGCCAGGCAATTGTTTTGCGCCGTTCCACTGGAACGATGTATTCGGTGAAAACCTGGCAATCAACGCGGTGACCAACGACGCGGTGGACCCGATCTCCTTACAGCCGGAGTTCAAGTACTGCGCCGTCGCCCTGGCTCGCGTCGAGCTGATCGACCACCAATTCCTGGACCGCCCTTCCCCCGTAGCAGAGGACACCGCCATGTCGCGCCTCGACGCCTTTGCCGAAATCGCCGGCATCCGCAACCTACCCGCGCCACCCTTGAGCGAGAATGAGCGCACCTACCTCGCCGGCTTTCTCAGCGGCCTGCAGTCCAACGCCACACGCCAGGCGGTCGGCGTGCCGACCATGCCCGCCAATGCGCCGCTGACGGATGCCGCGCGGCTGTGGCTGAACGGCTTGCTCGGCGGTTTGTTCAGCCATACGCAATCCCACGCAGCGCCCTCCCCAGACGTCACCTTGTTGTGGGCCTCGCAAACCGGCAACGCCGAAGCCTTGGCCGAGCGTTTTGCCAAACGGCTGCGCGACGCGGGCATTGCCGTGGAACTGAGCGCGATGTCGGATTTCCCGGCGAGCAAACTGGCAAGCACCCACACCCTGGCGCTGATCAGCAGCACCTTTGGCGACGGCGACCCACCGGACAATGGCGAAGGTTTCTGGCGCAGCCTCAGCACCGCCGAGACGCGCCTGGAGTCCTTGCGCTTCGCAGTGCTGGCCCTGGGTGATCCGAACTATGACCAGTTCTGCAACCACGGCAAGCAACTCGACCAACGCCTGTTGGAACTGGGCGCCACCCGCCTGCTGGAACGCGTCGACTGCGACACCGAATTCGAAGCGCTGGCCGATGCGTGGCTGGTGCGTTTCCAGCAAACCCTCGCCCCGACAAAGCCCATCGCGCCCGCCACCCCCGCCGGTAAAACCAAATTGTACGGCTCACGCCTGCTGCTCAACCGGCACCTGAACCCGCTCAGTACCCACAAGGAAACCCGTCAGTTCGCCCTGGACCTGGCCGGCTCCGGGCTGACCTACGAAGCCGGCGATGCGCTGGGCGTGCGGCCGCGCAACTGCCCCGAACTGGTCAACGAACTGCTCGACCTCACCTGCCTGAACGCCCATACCAGCGTGAACATCGACACCTTCGGCGATGTGCCGCTGCAACAGGCCTTGACCCAGCACTTCGAAATCGCCCGGCCCAGCAGCGACACCTTGGCCTTCATCGCCGAGCGCAGCGCCAACCCTGGCCTCAAGCACTTGCTCAACCCCGAACACAAGGCCGAACTGAATGACTGGCTGTGGGGCCGGCAACTGGCGGATGTGCTGCAGGCATACCCCATCGAGTGCTCGGCGGATGAATTACTGGGCACCCTCAAGCGCTTGCAACCACGCTTGTATTCAATCGCTTCGAGTGCCAAGGCCTATCCGCAGGAAGTGCATCTCACCGTGGCTGCCGTGCGCTATGGCAAGCGCAAGGGTGTGTCCTCGACGTTCCTGGCTGACCGGGTCGGCGACGGCGAAGTGCCGCTGTTCGTGCAGCCGTCCAAGCACTTTCGCACGCCCACCGACGGCGACGTACCCATGATCATGATCGGGCCCGGCACCGGTATCGCGCCCTTTCGCGCGTTCTTGCAGGAACGTCGCGCGCTGGGTCATCAGGGGCGCAACTGGCTGTTCTTCGGTGAACAGCACGCCGCCAGCGATTTCTACTATCAGGACGAACTGCAAGGCATGCAGCGCGACGGCCTGCTCAACCACTTGAGCCTGGCGTTCTCGCGCGACCAGGCGCAAAAGGTCTACGTGCAGGACCGCATCCGCGAACAGGGGGCCGAGCTGTGGCGCTGGTTGCAGGATGGCGCCAAGCTGTACATCTGCGGTGACGCCAGCCACATGGCCAAAGATGTCGACCAGGCCCTGCGCCAAGTCGCGCAAACCCACGGCGGGCTTGGCGTCGAGGGTGCTGTGGAGTACTGGCGGCAGTTAAGTGAGCAGAAGCGATATCTGCGTGATGTGTATTGATTGGATACAGAACAATAAGCACTTTGTATTGTGTACAAAAAACCCTAAAGATTTACCGGGACCGGGCCGAAACATCAGTGATAGCAAATCGCCGCAATCCTGATCGAGGTGCGCGATGATTTGGCCGCCCTTCACGCTGATGGTCGTCTCGATGAAAATAAAAAATAAGCTGGTACTCGCATTTGTCTCCGTTGCTTTCATCCCGGTAAGCCTGGTGGCCGTGATTTCGGTCATGAACACGCGGACCCAGGCGGTGGATCAGTTTATCGACGGCAGTACCCGGGAAATCCGTCAGATCGACGGCAATATCCGCCAGTTCTTCGACGGTACGCTGCAAAACGTCGATCAAATGGCCACTGATCCTGTATACACCTCAGTGAACACGCTGAAGAACTACCAGCCTGCCGACGCGGCCAGCCAGCCCATGCCCGCCGAGGCGCAAGCGGTGATCGACCGCTTCGCGCGCTTTGGCGCCACACACCCGGCGGCGGCCATCCTGTCCATCGGCCTCGAAGACGGCACCTACGCCAAATGGCCGGATGACCCGCAACTGGCCAAGTACGACCCGCGCACCCGCCCCTGGTACAAGGCGGCCATGGCCAGCCCCGGCAAGACCGTGCGCACCCCCGCGTATTACTACGACAAAGACGACGTCGCCCTGGTGGGTACCGCGCGCGCCCTACTGGAAAACGGCAAGGCCAAGGGCGTGTTCGTGGTCAGCGTTTCACTGAAAAACCTCACCGAACTGCTCAAGAGCATCAAGCTGGGCGAAAGCGGCTACGTGATGCTGATCGAGGACGGCGTGGTGCTGGTCGACCCGCGCAACGCCGCCCACAACTTCAAGCCGCTCAAAGACCTGGGCACAGCCTATGCACAGTTGGCCGACACAGCGCAGGGCTCCACCGAAGTGGTGATCGACGGCGTACGCTACATGGCCAACGTGTGGACCTCCCCCGGCCTCGGCTGGCGCTATATCGGGCTGATCGAACACCGTGAAGTCATGGCCGAAGCCACGCGCATGACCTACCTCACCGCCATCATCGTCGCGGTGCTGGTGCTGATCTTCGGGCTGATCGCGGCAGCATTTTCCAAGGTCATCGTCAAACCCATCGGCCAGGTCAGTACCGGCTTGCAGTCCATCGCCCAGGGCGAAGGCGACTTGCGCCACGAATTGCAGGTCCAGGGCAAGGATGAAACCGCCGAACTGGCCGGCTGGTTCAACAAGTTCCTTGCGGCGATCCGCCAACTGATCCAACACATCGGCGCGGCCTCGGCCAACTTGCAGAACGCGTCCAAGGTCAACAGCGAGGTGGCGCACAACATGAACGAGGCGGCCGGGCGCCAGCGTGAGGCGGTAGAACTTGTGTCTACGGCGTTCAACGAGATGGTCGCCACTGCCAACGAAGTCGCACGCTCCTGCAGTGGCGCGGCGGAATCCGCCGAGAACGGGCACCGTCGCGTCGCCGAGGGCAAGCAGCAGATCGAAGTCACCACCGACAACGTCAACCGCCTGGGGCGCCGCCTGACCGAGTCATCCCAGGCCATGGTCGAACTGGAAGCCGGCAGCCGCAGCATCAACCAGATCCTCGGCACCATCCGTGCGATTGCCGAACAGACCAACTTGTTGGCGCTCAACGCCGCCATCGAAGCCGCCCGTGCGGGTGATCAAGGCCGTGGTTTTGCGGTGGTAGCCGACGAAGTGCGCGCGCTGGCCAAGCGCACGTCCGACTCCACTGGAGAGATCGAGCAACTGCTCGGCACCCTGGAAAACAAGACCCAGGAAGTCACGCAAAAGATGGGCAGCTGCCTCGACCTGTCGCGGGCCAGTGTGTCGTCCATCGAAAACGCGCGGGACAGCTTTGAAGGCATCCAGACGTCGGTCAATGAGATCCGTGACCAGAACCTGCAGATCTCCGCTGCCGCCGAGGAACAACACAGCGTGGCCGAAGAGATCAACCGGCATATCCAGCAGATCTACGACGAAGCACGGCTGGTGGAAAGCCTGGCCAACTCGGCGCAGGACGATTCGGGGCGGTTGTCGAACCTGTCGGATGAGTTGAATGGGCTGGTGGGACGGTTCAAGTCCTGAGCAAACCGGCGATTAAAGTCACCGTTCACGGCCAAGGCAATGTCCAGGGACGGCCGAAACCGCTTATGGACGGTGCCTCTCAATCACCAGGCCTTCCGACTCGCTGGGCGCACAGAAGTGACGGGTGATCAGGTCAAACTCGGCATCAGTGGCGGCGAAGTCATGCTCGCCCTGTGCATTGCGCGCATGCAGTCGGGCCCGGCAGGTGCTGTCATCGAGTTCAAGGTAGTGCAAACAGTGCGGCACCTCGGCTGTCTGCGCGAGGCCTAGCAGCCATTCACGATTGGCCAAGGTGTTGGCAGGAAAATCCAGCACCACATTGACACCCGACTGCAGCAGATTGATGACCAACGGCCCCAACACACCGCGCATGCGCTGGGAGCGAGCAAGGTAGTCAGAAATAGAGCTGACTTCACCGGGGTAAAGCGTAGCGAGCCAGTGGTCTTCACTGAACAAAAAGGCGTCGTGTTTGACTGCAAGGGTCTTGGCGAGTGTGGATTTGCCAGAGGCTATTTTTCCGCAGAGCAGGTGGAGGGTCGGCATAGGTGAAGGCTCCTTCTTCTAGATTGAATGTCGCTTGAAGTGTTCATAAAAGGCCAGCGCCGCCACGTTTTTATCCTTGGCTTCCAGCATGATGTCGAAGCGGTCAAGGAACTGCAGCGCGTAGTCGTTGGTCCACCGGTTCCACATCTGAGCGCTGTGGGCGTAGAGGTCGCGCTTGGACACCACCTGCAACAGCGCGTCCATTTCCAACTTGTGCTCGGCGTCGAAACCCAGTTCCTGCAAGACTTCCTGGGGCTGGGAGTAATGCATGGTTGGGCGCACGCCGCGCCAGCTTTCAATCACGCGGGCGACGCGCTCGGAGTGGGGGTCGATGTAGTCGTTTTCGTTGATCCAGCAGTGGTGGATGTCCAATACCACCGGCGCCAGGTCAGCGACTTGCAGGCAATGGTCGAGCCCGTAGGTTTTCTCATCGTTCTCGAAGGTGATGCAGTTACGCGCCACCTCCGACAGGCGTGACCACACCGCGCGGGTGCCTTCCACGCCAAGGCGGCCGGCGATGTGCACGTTGCACTTGAGGTCCTGGAAGCGACGGCCGTAGCCCATCATGCGAATCATATCGGCATGGTATTCGAATTCGGCCAGGCTGTTTTCCACCACGCCGGGGTTTTCCGAACCGAGCACGCAGTACTGGCCGGGGTGGAAGGACAGGCGGATATCCGACGCGCGGGCCAACTCACCGATGGCGGCGAACCCTTCCACCAGTTGCCGCTCGATGGCCGGGTCTTGGTACACGGCAGCGACTTTCGGGTGGCTGTAGAACGGCAGCAGATCGCTGCTCAGGCGCAACATGCGCAAGGTCGGCGGCAATTGCGCCACATAAGCCAAAAGCTGTAACTGGGCGGCCAGGTTGTGCGTGACCACTTCCACCAGCTTGTCGCGGGCCACTTGCGGCGTGACGCTGTCCATCCAGCGCAACGTGGTGGTGCGTGGGTTGAACGGGCCTTCAATCAACTTCAAGGCACTGGCGGACAGCAGGCGCTCAGGATGTTTGTACTGACACGCAAAGCCGATGCGAGGTTGAGTCATGGAGGCGCCTGGCGAGAGAAAAAGCCGGAATGATACGGCGTTAGGCCGGGGCGCCCCTAGAGGGTTCCCACTATTTCGAAACGTTTCACGCTGAACTTTCTCACACGCACTGCGTTCACTTCTTATGCGCTGCCCCGTCCAGGGGCGTTGTACAACAAGGAGCCGCCCCCTTATGACTACCCTTCCCGCCTACCGATACGCACCCGGGCCGCTGCATGCGACCTTGCTCGCCGGCACCGTGCCGTTGTTTCTCGGTGCCTTGCTCAGCGACATTGCCTACACCCAGACCTACCAGATTCAATGGGCCAACTTCTCGGCCTGGCTGATTGCCGGTGCGCTGGTGTTCGCCGGTTTCGCGTTTTTGTTTGCGCTGGTCAACCTGCTCCGTGCCGAGCGCAAGGCAGGCCAACCCACGCGTTATGTACTGCTGTTGTTGGCCACCTGGATACTCGGCCTGGTCAATGCCTTCCAACACGCCAAGGACGCCTACGCGTCGATGCCCGGCGGCCTGATCCTGTCGGCGATTGTCTTGCTGCTGACGTTGGCGGCCACCTGGACCGGCCTGCGCGCGGGAGGTGTTAAATGAAAACGTCCAACACATTGACGCTATTGAGCGCCGCCCTGCTGCTGACCGCCTGCGGTGGTGAAGGCGACAAGACCCAGGCCCGCGGCCCCGATCCCAAGCTGCCGGAACAACAAAGCAGCCTGCTGCCGAGCATGAAGATTGCCGAGCCCGCGCCCTGGGGCGATCAGAAACCCAAGGTGCCGCAAGGCTACAGCATCACTGCGATTGCCACTGATCTCGCAATCCCGCGCCAGACCCTGGTGCTGCCCAACGGTGACATCCTCGTCGCCGAGGGCCGTGGCGGCAGCGCGGCCAAGCTCAAGCCCAAGGATGTGATCGCCAGCCTGATCAAGGCCGAAGGCAACACCAAGGTCAAGGGCGGCAACCGCCTGACCTTGCTGCGTGACGCCGACGGTGACGGCACCTATGAACTCAAGACCGTGTTCGCCGAAAACCTCAACGCGCCGTACGGCCTGGCGTTTGCCAACGGCAAGCTCTACGTGGCCAACCAGGATGCGCTGGTGAGTTTCGACTACGCCGACGGCCAGACCAAGGCCGCTGGCCCGCCCACCAAGGTCACCGACCTGCCGGCGCAGATCAACCACCACTGGACCAAATCCCTGGCGGTGAGTGCCGATGGCAGTCAGCTTTACGTGGGTATCGGCTCCAACAGCAACGTTACCGAACGTGGCATGGAAGTGGAGATCGATCGCGCAATGGTCTGGCAGATCGACGCCGCCACTGGCGCGCACAAGCCTTATGCAACAGGCCTGCGCAACCCGACGGCACTGACGATCCAGCCGGACACCGGGCAACTCTGGACCGTGGTCAACGAACGCGACGAACTGGGCCCCGACCTGGTACCGGACTACCTGACCTCGGTGCGTGAAGGCGCGTTCTATGGCTGGCCCTACAGCTACTGGGGCCAGAATGTCGACCCGCGCGCCCAACCGCAGAACCCGGCCAAGGTCGCCGCCGCGATCAAGCCGGATTACAGCCTGGGCTCCCATGTGGCAGCGCTCGGCGTGGACTTCTCCATCCCGCAAATGGGCGAGCAGTTCGCTGACGGCGTGTTTGTCGGTGAGCACGGCAGTTGGAACCGCGACAACCCGGTGGGCTACAAAGTGATCTTCGTGCCGTTCAGCAACGGCAAGCCGTCCGGTGAACCGATC
Source organism: Pseudomonas sp. MYb541 (assembly GCF_037479595.1). Classification (NCBI taxonomy): domain Bacteria; kingdom Pseudomonadati; phylum Pseudomonadota; class Gammaproteobacteria; order Pseudomonadales; family Pseudomonadaceae; genus Pseudomonas; species Pseudomonas sp. MYb541. Next base: position 56,557 of record NZ_JBBGYS010000020.1, read on the forward strand.
GACTTTGCCACCGGCTTTCGCGGAGACGACGGCAAGACCCGTGGCCGCCCAGTCGGTGTGACGGTGGACCCGAAAGGTGCGCTGATCATTGCCGATGACTTGGCCAATACCCTTTGGCGGGTGACGCGTAACCGCTAAGCAAAGTGTTTGACATGGTTGCCTGAAGCAACAATATAATTGCTTCAGGCAACCATTCGAGCATTCCCGCATGTCCACTCCCCTGCTTGTCGAACGCGCCGGCATCGTGCGCGGCTTCAATCGCTTCTACACCCACCAGATCGGCGTGCTGCAGGAACACCTGCTGCAGAGCGACTATTCGCTCACCGAAATCCGCGTGATGTACGAATTGTCTACCCGTGGTGATCTCACCAGCGCCGACCTCTGCCAGATGCTCAGCCTCGACGCGGGTTACCTGAGCCGATTGACCAGTGGTTTCGAAAAGAAGGGCCTGATCCAGAAAGTCCGCTCCGCCACCGATGCCCGCGCGGTGCAACTGCACCTCACCGACCACGGCCGTGCGGTGCTGGCGCCTCTGGAACAGCAGACCCAAAGCGAAGTCATCGCCCTGCTCGACAACCTGCCGGAACCCCAACAGCGGCAACTCACCGACGCCATGAAGCGCATTCAGGCCCTGCTGCAAGGCACGACGCCCAGCTATCTGCTACGCGACCCACAGCCAGGCGACATGGGCGTGGTGGTGCAACAACAGACCGCATTGTATGCCCGTGAATATGGTTGGAACTGGGAGTTCGAAGCATTGGTGGCGGAGACGGTCGCCAAGTACCTGAGGGCGTTTGATCCAACCTGCGAGCGTTGCTGGATCGCGGAAAAGGACGGCGAAGTGGTGGGCTCGGTGTTCGTCATCCGCCACGGCGAAACCACAGCCCAGCTGCGCATGCTCTACGTGGACGCCAGTGCGCGCGGCATGGGCATCGGCCAACGGCTGGTGGATGAGTGTGTGCGCTTTGCCCGGCAGGTCGGCTACCAACGCATGCAACTGTGGACGGTGGACATCCTCAGCGATGCACGCAAGCTCTATCAGAAGGCCGGGTTCGCGTTGGTCGAGGAAGAAACGATAGACAGCTTCGGCAAATCCTTGGTCAGCCAGACCTGGGCGCTCACGCTTTAAAGCGGCCCCGCGCCGTTGCGGCGCGGGACATAAGACCTTACAGGTCAGTGATTTCCTTGTGACGCGGCACCAGCGTCTTCATCACGCTCCAGGCCACCAGGTAGGCCAGTGCGCAGATCGCGAACATGATCATGTAGCCGGTATGGATGTCGCCGACGGACTTGTAGTAGTCGAACACCCAACCGCCGATCTTGGTCATTACCACGCCACCCAGGCCGCCGGCCATGCCGCCGATACCGACCACCGAGGCCACGGTTTTCTGCGGGAACATGTCCGACACCGTGGTGAAGATATTGCATGACCACGCCTGGTGCGCCGAGGCGCCCACGCCAATCAGCAATACCGGCACCCAGAAGCTGATATAGCCCAATGGCTGCGCCAGCAACACCACCAGCGGGAACAGCGCGATCACCAACATGGCTTTCATACGGCCATCGTAGGGCGCATCGCCGCGTGCCATGAAGTAGCTGGGGAACCAGCCGCCGCCGATACTGCCGACCATGGTCATGCTGTACAGCACCGCCAGCGGCATGACGATATCAGCGCCTTTCATGCCGTACTGCGCCGACAGGTAGGTGGGCAACCAGAACAGGAAGAACCACCACACGCCATCGGTCATGAACTTGCCGAAGGCAAAGGCCCAGGTCTGGCGATAAGTGAGCAGCTTGAACCACGAAACTTTCTTCTCCACAGCGCCGGCCGGTGCCGGGGTGAAGGGTTGCACGGTCTGGTCGCTGCGGATGTAAGCCAGCTCCGCCGCCGACAGGCGCTTCTGTTCATCCGGCTTTTGGTAGAGCGCGATCCACACCGCCACCCACACGAAACCCAACGCGCCAATCACGATGAACGCGGCTTCCCAGCCCCAGAGACCGGCGATCAACGGTACGCAAATCGGCGCCAGGATCGCGCCCACGTTGGCGCCGGAGTTGAAGATGCCAGTGGCCAGCGAGCGTTCTTTCTTGGGGAAGTACTCGGCGGTGGCCTTGATCGCAATCGGGAAGTTGCCCGCCTCGCCAATCGCCAGCACCGCACGGGACAACATGAAGCCCGCAATGGACACCGGGATCACCGCCAGGCCGATCGCCCCGCTGATGGCCGCAATGCCCTCGCCCATCGGCACCGAGAATGCATGCATGATGGCGCCCGTGGACCAGATGCCGATCGCAACCACATACGCCGTCTTGGTGCCGATCTTGTCGACGAAGCGCCCGGCGAACAGCATGGAGATCGCGTAGACAAACTGGAACACCGCCGCAATGTTCGCGTAGTCGGTATTGCTCCAGCCAAATTGCGTGGACAACTGAGGGGCCAAGAGACTGAGCACCTGGCGGTCGAGGTAGTTGACGGTAGTCGCGAAGAACAGCATCGCGCAGATGGTCCAGCGATAGTTGCCTACAGCTTGGCCAACGCGGTGAGCGTTGATGGGCTCGTTCAAGTTCATGGCATCACTTTTTATTTTTGTTAGGTAGGACACATGTAACGTCATATGTCGTCGTACAACTGCGACTTTTATATCGGGCCGCCTGAACGCTGTCAATCTGAAAGATTGCCGTTTATCGAGGTATTGCGCGGGTATGTGAAATGTCAGGCAAAAGCAGTTGTAGGATGACGAACGCGTAGTACCAGGCTGGGTGCCTTGCCCGGCACATCATCGAGCGTACCGAAAGGCTGCATGCCGATCTTTTCCAGCACGCGAATGGATGCCGCGTGATCCGGCCGTACCAACCCGAACACTTCGGGCAAGCCAAGTGTTTCGAAGGCCAGCTTCAATGCGTCACGGCCCAACTCGGTGGCGTAGCCCTGCCCCCAGGCTTGCACCGCAAACCGGTAACCCAGGTTGATGCGTCTTTCGGTCAGGTAGTCCACCGGCGCGATTCCACCAAAGCCGATGATGTGATCCGGCGCTTCGACGCGTGCAATCGCCCACCAGCCGTAGCCTTGGGTAGCCCACTGTTCGAGCCAGTGATCGAGCAGGCGTTGTGCAACCTCCAGGCTGGCCATGGGGCCGGCGGGGTTGAACAGGTTGGTCTGCGGATCGCCGTAGATCGCGAACAATCGCTGCACGTCACCGGGTTGTGGGCGACGGTAGGTCAGGCGCGAGGCGGCAGCGGGCATTCGGTTTTCTCCTGGGCAAACCTGTGAAGTTCAATGCATGTGCAAAAAAACGCAAAAAGTGGTGAATTATTTCATGTCCGCTTGTATCTGAACTGACAGAGCGGTGCCATCGCAACGATGGCACCTCCCCTGTTCTGCTTTAGAGTGTCCCGCATGAAATTACGTAAGAAAAGCGTCAAGCCCATCGGATTGAAAGACATCACCATCGTCGACGACACCAAGGTGCGCAAGGCAATCACCGCCGCTGCCCTGGGTAACGCCATGGAATGGTTCGACTTTGGCGTCTACGGTTTCGTCGCCTATGTGCTCGGCAAGGTGTTCTTCCCCGACGCCTCGCCCAGCGTACAAATGATCGCTGCACTCGGCACGTTCTCGGTGCCGTTCCTGATCCGTCCCCTGGGTGGCCTGTTCTTCGGCGCCCTGGGCGATAAATACGGACGGCAAAAGGTCCTCGCCGCAACCATCGTGATCATGTCCCTGAGCACCTTTGCCATCGGCCTGATCCCCTCCTACGCCTCCATCGGTATCTGGGCGCCGATTTTGCTGTTGCTGTGCAAAATGGCCCAGGGTTTCTCGGTGGGCGGTGAGTACACCGGCGCCTCGATCTTCGTCGCCGAGTATGCCCCGGACCGCAAGCGCGGCTTCCTCGGCAGTTGGCTGGACTTCGGATCCATCGCCGGTTTCGTGCTGGGCGCGGGCGTTGTCGTGCTGATCTCAAGCATATTGGGCGAAGCTGACTTTGAGTCATGGGGCTGGCGCCTGCCGTTCTTCCTTGCCCTGCCCCTGGGTATTATCGGCCTGTACCTGCGTCATGCGCTGGAAGAGACCCCAGCCTTCCAGCAGCACATGGACAAAATGGAGCAAGGCGACCGCGAAGGCCTGACCCACGGCCCCAAAGTCTCGTTCAAGGAAGTGGCGACCAAGCACTGGCGCAGCCTGCTGACCTGCATCGGCATCGTGGCGGCGACCAACGTGACCTACTACATGTTGCTCACCTACATGCCGAGCTACCTGTCGCACAACCTGCACTACAAAGAAAACAGCGGCGTGCTGATCATCATCGCGATCATGGTCGGCATGCTGTTCGTGCAGCCGTTCATTGGTTTCATCAGCGACAAGATCGGCCGCAAGCCCTTCATCATCGCCGGCAGTATCGGCCTGTTGTTCCTGTCCATCCCGGCGTTCATGCTGATCACCAGCGGCAAGATCGGCCTGATCTTCGCGGGCTTGCTGATCCTCGCCGTGATCCTCAACTTCTTCATCGGCGTGATGGCTTCGACGCTGCCCGCAATGTTCCCGACTCACCTGCGCTACAGCGCGTTGGCCAGTGCGTTCAACGTGTCGGTGCTGATCGCTGGCGTGACCCCGACCGCCGTAGCCTGGTTGGTGGAAAGCACCAACGATCTGTTTATGCCTGCTTACTACCTGATGGTGTTTGCCGTGGTCGGCCTGATCACCGGCCTGACCATGAAGGAAACCGCGAACAAGCCGCTGCGTGGCGCAGCGCCGGCCGCTTCGGACATGGAAGAAGCCAAGGAACTGCTGCAGGAGCATCACGACAATATCGAGCAGAAGATCGAAGACATCGATGCCGAAATTGCCGAACTGGAGGCCAAGCGCAAGAACCTGGTCGAGCAACATCCGCGTATCAACTAACACCTGAAAGCGCGTGGCGGCTCGGGCCGCCCCGCAACTGGAGTGTCCCCATGGTTCCAAGCGTCACCGCACCACAGTCCCTGCTCAGCGCCGATGAGCGTGCTGCCATCGCCGAAATAGAAGCCACCACCAGCATCCTGCAACTGGTCACCCGCCTGACGGGGATGCGCTTTGCCGGCATCGCCAAATTCACCGACCTGGAATGGGTAGTCTGCTCGGTGCACGACACCGTGGACATGGGCATCCATGTCGACGATGTGCTCGATCTGGAAACCACCCTGTGCAGCGAATTTTGCATCAACCCGCAAACCCTGTTCATCCCGCAGATCAGCCAGAACGGCCGCTTCGCCGCCCGCCCGGTGGTCAAGCAATTCGCCATTGAGAGCTATGCCGGCGCGCCGATTTTCCTGCCCGACGGCCGCCTGTTTGGCGCTCTGTGCGCGCTCGATTCAAGAGCAATGCTGTTTGAGGACCCCAACCTGCCGGAAACCCTGAACCTGTTTGCGCGGCTGATCGGGTGCATATTCTTTGCTAATTTGACGTCCGATCATTGACCTCGGTCCTGCCACGCAGCGCCGCGATATCACGTTTGGGTGGCACCCCAAACAAGCGGCCGTATTCGCGACTGAACTGAGAGGGGCTTTCATAGCCCACCTTGAACGCCGCGCTGGACACGTCCTGATGCTCGTTCAACATCAAGCGCCGCGCCTCGTTAAGGCGCAGCCACTTCTGATACTGCAACGGGCTCATTGCCGTCAGTTGGCGAAAGTGATGGTGAAACGTCGCTGCGCTCATTTGCGCGCGCGCGGCCAACTCCTCCACGCGCAAGGCCGCGGTGTAATTGAGCTTCAGCCAATCGATGGCCTTGGCAATCCGATACCCCTGCCCGTCGACGGAGCAGATCTGGCGCAATCGGTTCGCCTGGTCGCTTTTCAGTAGCCGGTAATGGATTTCACGCTGAATCAAAGGCGCTAGCACCGGGATGGCTTCAGGCTCATCGAGCAGCGCCACCAGGCGCGCAAACGATGCCAGCATGCCCTCGGTCACCGTGCCGATACCCACGCCCTTCAACACTGCCCGCTCCCGCGTTGGCGGTAGCTCACTCTGGGCGATCAGCTCGGCCAATATGCGCAAGTCCAGCTTGAAAGTGAGCCCCAGGCACGGATGCTCTGGGCTGGCCGCCAGCACTTCGGAGTTGGCGGGAATGTCCAGGGAGGTCACCAGGAAGCATGACGTGTCATACGGGTAGCCCTCGCCACCGACCCACAACTGCTTTTCACCCTGGGCGACCAGCACGATGCACGGTTCCACCATGCACACGACGGGTGTTGCAGGCTGATCACGGTGATAAAAACCCAGGCCCGGAATCGGCATGGGGTAGTCACCGGGCGCGTGCACGCGCGAGCCGATGGCCTGGATCAGCGCATTCAAGGATGTTTGATGAGTGGTCATTACAGGCTCTTTCCTCTCTTCATCGGACTTTACCCCGTCGCGCCCATGGCCGTCCCCGGCAAACTACAAGACTCAGAGGATCAGGCAAGTATTCCAGTCAAACGCACTACAGAACCCTGCTCTCACTCGGGAAAATGCGCGAACCAACCTTCTCGAGGAACCCCCGATGAAAAGCCTCTTGCTCACCCTGGGTTTGCTGGTGACCTCTATGTCGACACTGGGAGCCGATATGTCCAATGGTGCTAACAACTTCTACCAAAGCGAGCAGGTGACCGTCGAAAAAGTCACCTTCAACAATCAATATGGCATGACGGTCGCAGGCAATTTGTTTGTGCCCAAGCACCTTGCCCCCTCTTCAAAAAATGCGGCAATCATCGTCGGCCACCCGATGGGCGCCGTCAAAGAACAGAGCGCGAATCTGTACGCCACCAAAATGGCCGAGCAGGGCTTTGTCACCCTTTCCTTGGACTTGTCGTTCTGGGGCGCAAGCGCTGGCGAGCCGCGCAATGCCGTGTTGCCCGATCTTTACAGTGAAGCGTTCAGCGCCGCCGTGGATTACCTCGGCACCCGCCCGATGGTCGACCGCGAGCGCATCGGCGTGATTGGCATCTGCGGCAGCGGCAGCTTTGCCATCGCAGCGGCAAAGATCGACCCGCGCCTCAAAGCCATCGCTACGGTGAGCATGTACGACATGGGCGCAGCCAACCGTAACGGCCTTAAACACGGCGTGACCTTGGCGCAGCGCCAGCAAGTACTGCTGCAAGCCGCCAACCAGCGTTATGTGGAGTTCCAGGGTGGCAACACCGTCTACATCGGCGGCACGCCTCAGACGCTGACCGGCGATGCAGTGGGCGATGAGTTCTACGACTTCTATCGCACGCCGCGTGGTGCGTTCACCCCGGCGGGTGCCTCGCCGCAAAACACCACGCGGCCGACGCTGACCAGCAACGTTAAGTTCATGAATTTCTACCCGTTCAACGACATCGAGACGCTTTCCCCACGACCACTGCTGCTGATTGCCGGTGCCAATGCCCATTCCCTTGAGTTCAGCGAGGACGCCTACCAGCGTGCTGCCGAGCCCAAGGAACTGGTGATCATCCCGGATGCCGGCCATGTGGACCTGTACGACCGGGTCGGCCTGATCCCGTTCGACAAGCTGGCCAGCTTTTTCAGGAGCAACTTGAAGTGATCTCCGACACCCCGAAAAACTGGGGCGCTGTGCTCGCGATGTCCCTGGCCGCCTTTGCCCTGGTGGCGTCCGAGTTCATGCCCGTAAGCCTGCTCACGCCCCTGGCGGCCGACTTGCAGATTACCGAGGGGCAAGCCGGCCAGGGCATTTCGGTGTCTGGTCTGTTTGCGTTGCTTACCAGCCTGCTGATCGCAGGCGTAGCGGCGCGGGTCGAGCGCAAGCGCCTCTTGCTGGCCTTGACCGTGCTGATGATCGTTTCTGGCACCGTGGTGGCGCTGGCACCGAATTACCCGGTGTTCATGCTTGGCCGTGCGTTAATCGGCGTGGCCATCGGCGGCTTTTGGTCGTTGTCGGCCGCCACGGCTATGCGCCTGGTGCCTGAGCCCCAGGTGCCGCGTGCGCTGGCGATCGTCAATGGTGGCAACGCTTTGGCGACGGTGATCGCCGCGCCATTGGGCAGTTTTGTCGGCGGCTTGATCGGCTGGCGCGGGGCATTCTTTTGCGTCGTCCCCGTCGCGACGTTGGCAGCGGCCTGGTTGATGATCAGCCTGCCTTCAATCAAGGCTCAAGGCGTCGCCAAAAACAGCAGCCTGCTGCACTTGATGAAACGCACGCCGGTGGCCTTGGGCATGCTGGCGGTGAGTGTGTTTTTCATGGGCCAGTTTATGTTGTTCACCTACCTGCGGCCGTTTCTGGAGGCCGTCACCCAGGTAAGTGCGTCCGGGCTGTCGTTGATCTTGCTGGTGCTGGGATTGGCGGGTTTTGCGGGGACGTTTGTGATTGAGCGTTTCCTGAAAAAAAACCTGTTCCTGACGCTGGGCATTATTCCCTTGGTGATGGCCGGGATTGCGCTGGCGCTGGTCATGTTTGGCAGTTCCACAGCGATAACCACGCTATTACTGGGGCTCTGGGGCCTGGTCGCCACCGCCGCCCCCGTGGGTTGGTGGACCTGGCTGTCAAAAACCCTGCCCGACGACGCCGAGACAGGGGGTGGCTTGATGGTGGCGATCATCCAACTGGCGATCGCTTCCGGCGCTATCGTGGGCGGCCTGATGTTCGACCTGAGCGGGTATCAGGCGACATTCGAGTTGAGTGCTGCGGTACTGAGCGTCGCGGCCCTATTGACGTGGTTGGCAACGCGCGCCAGCGGCCACCCTACCCGGCGGTCTAAATGTTTTGCCTGAGCTGCCGATAGCAAGGGACACCCCTGACAAGCAGCGACGCCCTGCGGGAAACTATGCCGAACGCTCTCGCCCCTATCGTCCGCTCGCTTTCCGATCGCACCAGTCTGTCGCTGGCGCGCACCTCACTCTTCAGGTTCATGGCCTTGCTGGCCGTGGTGTTTACCGCCGCGGCCTACTCGTTGGTCTATCTGGCCCATGAACTGGACCGCTCCGAGCAGGCTGAAAGTGCGTTCTATACCCGCAAAGCCGTGCAGTCGCTGGAAAAGTCCCTGCGGGTGACGGTCAAGGACTACGCCTTCTGGAGTGACGCCTACAAGCATTTGCATATGACGGTAGACGCTGATTGGGCCTTTGTCCGTGGCAACATCGGCGCCACGCTGTTCGATGATTTCGGCTTTCAAGGCCTGTTCGTGGTCGACGACGCCAACCGCACGGTGTATGCCGTCGTTGACGGCCAGTTACAGACCGTCGAACTCAACCAGTGGCTCGGTGGGCCCATCACCGAGATTCTTGAGCAGGCTCGCGGGGGCGCAGACAATGAGACACCCGCCACGGCTTTTATCAGCGTGCGTGGCAGCCCTGCACTGGTAGCTGCCGCCGCCATCACCCCCGGTACCGACCCCACGGTGTTGCCCGACGGCCGGACAGCGTCGGTGCTGATCTTTATCGATATCCTCGACAGCGCCAAACTGGCGGTGATCGGCGATGAATTCGGCGTGGACAAACTGCACGTCGCCACCGCCGATGAAATCGGCAAGACCTTGCTCTTCCCCCTCGGCGACAACGGCTCGGCCGGCAGTCTCCACTGGGAGCCGGCTCGTCCCGGCTTGCGCCTGATGGGCGTAGGCCTGCCGCTGCTGGGCCTGGCTGCGTTGCTGGTGTGCGTGATGACCTGGGTCATTTCGCGGCGCACCACCGCCGCCGCACTCGCCCTGGACGCCAGCCATTCATCGCTGCAGAACAGTCAGAACGCCCTGGCCACCAGCGAAGCCCGCTTTCGCGATGTGGTGGAAGCCAGTTCCGATTGGGTATGGGAAATCGACGCCGGCTGGCGCTTTACCTACCTGTCGGAACGCTTTGAAGGCGTGACCGGGCTGGTGCGCAACGCTTGGATCGGCGCCACAATGAACGATTTACTGGAGACCGAAAGCGGCCTGCTCTCCCAGTGGCTCAGCGCCCCCGAACGTCGCCCGGATATCAGCGTGCAGTGTCGTTACGTCGATGCATTGGGGCTGGAACGCAGCACTCGACTGTCCGCACGGCAGATGCCGTGTGGCGGGTTTCGCGGAACGGCCACCGATGTAACGGAAGAAGTCGAGGCCCGTCGACGCATCGAGTTCCTGTCCCAGCATGACGCCCTCACCGGGCTGCCCAATCGCACGCGCCTGCAGGCGTTTCTGGAGGGCAAGTTCAAGGCCTTGTCCTCCTTGGAGCAGCCGTTGGTCATGCTCAGCCTGGACCTCGACCGGTTCAAACCGGTCAACGACTTGCTTGGGCACGCTGCCGGTGATCGGGTGCTCAACGAAGTGTCGGCCCGTCTGGCGGACTGCGTTCGCCATGGGGATCTGGTCGCGCGAATCGGCGGTGATGAATTTGTACTGATCCTGACCGATGCTGGCACTCAAGACGAAGTCGAAGCACTGTGCAAGCGCTTGATCGAATCCATCGAGCGTACGATCAGAATCGACGAGCAGGAGGTGTTTGTCAGCGCCAGCATCGGAATCGCTATCGCCCCCACCGATACCCGTGAAGCCACGGAACTTCTGCGCTACGCCGACATTGCCTTGTACGAAGCAAAGGCTGCGGGGCGCAATACCTGGCGGTTCTACTCCGGCGACATGAACGCGCGGATTATCGAACGTCGCCGCTTGGAGAGCGACCTGCGCTATGCGATCAAACACGGCGAGCTGCGCCTGCATTTCCAGCCGCGCTATCGCATCGCCGACGGGCAAATGGTCGGCGCCGAAGCCCTGGTGCGCTGGCAACATCCCGTGCGTGGGCTGATCGCGCCTGACACCTTCATTCCGATTGCCGAGGAGTCCGGGCTGATCCTGGCGTTGAGCGACTGGGTACTCGAAACCGCCTGCGCGCGTGCCGCCCAATGGCCAGAGCATCTGTTTGTGTCGGTGAACCTGTCACCCACCGAATTCAAGCGCGGCAACCTGGTCGAGCGCGCACGCCAGGCATTGGCGACGTCGGGTATCGACCCGGCACGGGTGGAACTGGAAATCACCGAAAGCGTCATGCTCGATGATACCGACGGTGCACTTGAGGTCATGCATACGCTAAAGCACTTGGGCCTGCGTATCGCCATGGATGACTTCGGCACCGGTTACTCATCCCTGAGCTACCTGCGGGCGTTCCCATTCGATGGTTTGAAGATCGACCGCAGCTTCCTGACCCGCCTGGAAGACAGCGACGATGACAAGGCGATCATCCAGGCGATTGTCGGCCTGGGCCGGGCCCTGGCACTGACGGTGACAGCCGAGGGCATCGAAACCGCCGAGCACTTGGCATTACTCAAGAGCGTGGCCTGTGAGGAGGGCCAAGGCTATTTCCTCAGCCGACCGCTGGACATTGATGCGTTCAACGGTCTGTTGGACCTGCACGCCAACCTCACGCAGGCGCCTACCTGAAGAAATGACTCGGCGTCTTGCCGAACTGTTTCTTGAACATGCTGGTAAAGGCGCTCGGACTTTCGTAACCCAGCTCCAGGGCGATATCGATCACCTTCTCCCCCACCGCAATCCTCTCCAATGCCAGCAGCAGCCGCGCCTGCTGGCGCCACTGGCCGAAGGTCATGCCGGTTTCCTTGCGGAACAGGCGCTGGATGGTTTTCTGGTCCAGGTTCAGGCGCTCGCTCCAGTGGGCGACCGTGGAGGCGTCGCCGGGCTCTTCCTGCAACGCGAGGCAAATGCGCTGCAGGCGCGGGTCGGCAGGCTGCGGCAAGGACAGTGGCAAGGCCGGCAGGATGGCGAGCTCGTCGAGGATCAGGTGCATGATCCGCGCATCCCGCGAGTCCTCGGCATACGGCGGTTTCAGGCTCACCGAGGCCTTGATCAATTCGCTCAGCAGCGGCGAGATACTCACCGTCTTCGGCTCGCCGGGCATGTTCGGGAAGCGATCCGGGCGCACAAACACGCTGCGCATTTTCAGGGTGCCCACGCAACGCAGGGAATGCACCTGCCCGGCGGGCATCCAGATCCCGCGATTGGGCGGCACCGTCCATTGGTTGAGCGCCGAGTACACCACCATCACGCCTTCGATGGCGTAGAGCAGTTGATGCTTCTCGTGGCTGTGGTCGGGGATCACCCAGTTTTCCGGATAATCCGTGGCGGAACTGATGACCGCCCAGGCACCTTCGTTGATTTCCTGGAGGAATTCGTTCAATGGTTTGATGATTTCGCCCTTTTTGCGATGGTTGTCGCCCGAATTACGCGAGACAGGCATTCCTGACGAATCTAGCATAAACGCCGAATCATTTTGTAATGGATGGCGACCTTAAGAAGTTGCCGCCTCTGATTAGCTGCCTTGTATGGAATGCCTGCATGTCGACCCTCACCGCGTCACCCGCCGCTGCAACCACCACACCCCAAGCCAGCCCTTTGGTCATGCGTGTGCTCGGCGCCTGCGCCCTGGCGCATTTGATCAATGACCTGATCCAGGCTGTGCTGCCGTCGATCTACCCAATGCTCAAGGCCAACTACGGCCTGTCGTTTACCCAGGTGGGCCTGATCACCCTGACGTTCCAGCTGACCGCATCCCTGCTGCAGCCGTGGATCGGCTACCACACCGATCGCCACCCGAAACCCTGGCTGCTGCCGGCGGGCATGGTCTGCACCTTGATCGGCATTCTGATGCTGGCGTTTGTCGGCACGTTCCCGGCGATTCTGCTCGCAGCAGGCCTGGTGGGCGTCGGCTCGTCGACCTTCCACCCGGAAACCTCCCGCGTTGCGCGCCTGGCGTCCGGCGGTCGCTACGGCCTGGCGCAGTCGACGTTCCAGGTCGGTGGCAACACCGGCAGTGCTTTCGGCCCGTTGCTGGCGGCCGCGATCATCATTCCTTACGGCCAGGGCAATATCGCCTGGTTCGGGTTGTTTGCGGTGTTCGCCATCTTGGTGCTCTACGGTTTGAGCCGCTGGTACCGCAACCACCTCAACCTGTTCAAGCTCAAGCAAGGCGGCAAAGCGACCCACGGCTTGTCCAAGGGCCGCGTGACCTTCGCCCTGGTGGTGCTGGCCGTGCTGGTGTTCTCCAAATACTGGTACATGACCAGCCTGACCAGCTACTTCACGTTCTACCTGATCGAAAAATTCCAGCTGTCGGTCGCGAGCTCCCAGATGTACCTGTTCCTGTTCCTCGGCGCCGTGGCCGTCGGCACCTTCGCGGGCGGCCCGATCGGCGACAAGATCGGGCGCAAGAAAGTCATCTGGTTCTCCATCCTCGGCGCCGCGCCGTTCACCCTGGCCCTGCCCTACGTCGACCTGTTCTGGACGGCGGTGTTGAGCGTGGTGATCGGGTTCATCATCGCGTCGGCCTTCTCGGCCATCGTGGTGTATGCCCAGGAACTGGTGCCGGGTAACGTGGGCATGATCGCCGGAATCTTCTTCGGCCTGATGTTCGGGTTCAGCGGGATTGGCGCAGCCTTGCTCGGTTTGCTCGCTGATACCCACGGTATCGAGTACGTCTACAAGCTGTGTTCGTTCCTGCCGCTGGTGGGCATTCTGACCGTCTTGTTACCCTCCACCAAAGGCATTTGATCGCGCCTACGCCCACGACTGACGCAGGCAAGGACGCCTGCGTGTAGCCATTCCGTGCTTAAATCCTTGTTTGGCAGCTTCCCGTGCGTTTCTGCCCATCCAAGGACCTCCCGTATGCGCCTGCCTGACTTCATTCTTGCGAACCTCGAGCCGATCCTTCAGGCGTGGGAAGACTTTGCCCGCACCATCCAGACACCTGGGGCCGACCTCGACCGTGAAGGCTTGCGCGATCATGCCGAGCAGATGCTTCGCGCCATCGTGAGTGACCTGCGCACCACCCAGACCGTGCAGGAGCAAACTGACAAGGCGCAAGGGCTGGCGCCGCGGAATGACGAAGAAAGCCCTGCTGAAACCCACGCGGTGACACGCTTGATGGCGGGTTTCTCCATCGACCAGATGGTGTCTGAATACCGCGCGTTGCGCACCAGCGTGCTCAGCCAGTGGCTTGACCAGGTCAAACAGGGAACGGCGCTGGATGTCGACGACATGAACCGCTTCCATGAAGCCATCGACCAGGCACTGGCAGAATCCATCGCCAGTTACTCACGTGCCGTAGAAGCGTCGCGCAATGTGTTCCTGGGCATCCTCGGCCACGACCTGCGCACGCCGTTGGGCGCGATTCTGCTGGGCGCCGACACGCTCCGGCGCTCGCCGACTGTGGACGAGCGCGGCAGCCGTGTGGCCACGCAGATCTATACCAGTGTGCAACGTGCCAGCCAGATCGTCGGCGATCTGCTGGATTTGACACGTTGTCAGATGGGGCCAGGCATTCCGGTCAAGCGTACGGAGGTCGATCTTGCGCCGATCTGTGAACGCATTGTCGAGGAGATCCGAGCCTTTCACCCTGCTTCGAACATCGTCTTCGAAGCAAAAGCCCAGGCGCTTGGCAGCTTTGATGGCCCGCGCATGGAGCAGGTATTTTCCAACATCATCAGTAATGCCGTGCAACACGGCGATGCACAGTTACCCATCACAGTCGAGTTGGCGACTCGCGCAGAGACGGTGGTGTTCACTGTGCGCAACGGTGGCAACCCCATTTCTGCCGATGTCCTGCCGTTTATCTTCAATCCCATGGGGCGCTTTTCCCAACGGTCGGTCATAGAACACGGCCCAACGGAAGGTCTTGGATTGGGCTTGTTCATCGCCTCTGAAATTGTGACCTCCCATCAAGGTTTAATTGAGGTCGAGTCAGATCTGGCGTCGGGAACGGTGTTCCGCGCGACGTTGCCAGTGCATTAAATTGAATGCGTTGATAGCCGTTCGCCAGTAAGCCTCCGAAAACCTCGCGCGAACGCTTACAATCGCGGTTTTCAACGCAACCCTGGCAGACCCGGCAGCACATGACGCTCGACCCTCCTACGATTTTGGCACTCACCGTTGCCCTGGCAGCCGCTGCCGCCCTGTACCTGGCCGTTGAATGGCGCAGCGTGCGCGAACCTTCGCTGCTGTGCTGGAGCGCCGGTTTTGCCACCATCAGCATCGGCTCCACCCTCGCCCTGCTGCGCATCAACGGCTATTTGATGATCGGCATCTGGTTCGCCAACGGCTTGCTGGTGACCGCGCATTTCCTGTTCTTGCTCGGTGTGGCGCGATTCACGCAAACACGCTTGTCGCCCGTGTGGCTGCTGATGCTGGTGGCCTGGTTTTGCATGCTGATGCTGCCGAGCGATCCTTCATGGTCTAAAGCCATGCTGGCGGTACAGTCGCTGTTGGTGGCGTTGCCGACCCTGCGCGCCAGCTTTTTACTGCGGCCCCATGGCAAATCCCTGAGCATCGGCGCCGTGCAACTACGCTATGTGCTGTTGATCCACGGCGCGTTTTATGTGGCCAAGGCGCTGTCGGTGATGATCCCCGGCACCTTGATCGACCTCGCCGCGTTCAAGGGCGAGATCATCCAGATTTCTCTGGTGGAAGGCGCCATGGCGATCATGCTGATCGCGTTGTCGATGACCGGCTCCGAACGCTACCGACGCGAACAACAGATTGCCCGCCTCGCCGCCCGCGACCCACTGACCGCCCTGTACAACCGCCGCGCCCTCGACCTGCGCGCACCGCGCCTGCTGGCCCAGGTCTCGCCGGCGCAACCCGGCGCGTTGCTGCTGATCGACATCGACAACTTCAAGTCGGTCAACGACCTCTACGGCCACACCGCCGGCGACCGTTTGCTGATCGCCTTGAGCGAGATGATTCGCAGCGTGGTGCCCCAGGGAGCATTGGCCGCACGCCTGGGCGGGGATGAGTTCGTGATCCTGCTGAACCCGGCGTCCACCGAGCAAATCGTCGAACTGGGCAGCAGCCTGCGCGACCAGTTTCACCAACTGGCCTCGCAAACCTTCACCACGCCGGCGCCGGTAACCCTGAGCATCGGCGCCAACCTGTTCGACCAGCCGCCACCAAGCCTCACGGCGTTGATCGAGCAAGGCGACACCACGCTGTATGAAACCAAGCGTGCCGGGCGCGATAGCATCCGGTTGGTGGATAGAACGGGAACCGCACCCTATTGTTAAGTGGAAATCACCATCAGCCTGGCAACCACAGTGGCGCCCTGCCCGAGCAGGCAGATTGCGCCCAGCCCATACGCGAGCGTCCGCCAGGGCTGGCACCCCACCAGATACATCACCGTATGCGCAACCCGTGCAAGGGTAAAACAGACACATAACCCTGCCGTCACAGCGCCGCTCGCCCCCAACGCAATACACAGCCCGCCCAACACGAAAAACAGTGGAATATTCTCCAAGTCGTTCGCCCAGGCCTTGGTCGCCCTCACCACTTGCGGCAGTTCCGCTGAATGCGCAGCACGCTTGAAGAACGCTGCATCCTCCAGGTTGGTAAACGCCTGGCGCCGTATCCGAAAGACCCCCTGATAACAGGAAATCGCAAACATCTTCAGGCACAGCACCAGCACACAGAGCGCATAAACCTGCAAAAGATCACTCATCGCGCACCCCATTTACCACCCAATAAAGCAACGGCCCCACCGACACAAAAACTGCCGTCAGCACAAAATACGGCAGCAACGAAACCACCGAGCGCCCGCGCCGTCGTACGTCCTGGTACATCCACACACACGCCAGCACCGCCATCAAATACAGGTCGATCACCACCTGCGCGGTGTCCGGCCGTGACATCAGTTCGAGGCCAAAGGCCCACAGCGACTGCTCGGCTGTCAGCATCGTCGCCAGGGTGTAGAACGAAAATCCCAGCAAACCGGCCAGGGCGATAAAGCGACTGCTCATGGTCTCTTCCTTGAAGTGATGGAAGCCCACGTTAGTGATAAGGTTCGGACCCTCGCAATGACCTCGGAGGTCATGATTCCGCCATGGACAACCTTGTTACTGCCGGCGAACAGCTGCGCCAATTGCGCCGGCACGCCAAGCTGAGCCAACTCGACCTGGCCCTGATAACCGGCATTTCCCAGCGTCACCTCAGTTGCATCGAGACCGGTCGCGCCAAACCAGGCACCGCCACATTGCATAGTCTGTTGACGGCACTGAAGGCTCCGCTGGAGCAGTGCAACCGCGTATTCCTCGCCGCCGGCTATGCGCCGCGCTACACCGCCACCCCACTCGCCTCGCCCGCCATGACGGCGATCCGCGAAGCCGTCAGCCATGTGCTGCACGCCAACAATCCGGCCCCTGCCATCCTTTTGGGCAGCCAGTGGGAAGTGCTGGCGGCGAATGCCAGTACCGGCCTGCTGTTTGAATTAGTGGGCATCCGGGCGGATGCCGCCGAGGGCGTGAACTTGCTGACGACGCTGCTGCAGCCGGGCGGACTGGGCGATCACCTGATCAATGCCGAGGAGATCCGCGCCCTGGCCTGGCAGCGCGCCACCCGTGAAGCGCTGGGCAATCCCGAACTGGCCGCATTACTGGCGAGTTTGCCGACACCGGCCAACACCGAACTGCCCGCGCACATGCCGCCGCTGGTACTGACCCGCGTGCGCTCACGCCAGGGTGAACTGAGTTTTTTGTCCACCTTCACCACGTTTGGCATGCCCCAGGACATCACCCTCACCTCCCTGCGGATCGAACATCTGATTCCCGCTGACGAGGCCACCTGGCAGGTGATGCGCGGCGCCTACGCGGAGTATGCGGCGCTGGTTTTGTGAAATATCTGTACGTAGACTGCCGCCATACCCCCACTTGAAGGCGGCGAAAAAAACGTGATGCAAGTTACCGAAGTCTCCATTGCCCAATTGCGCGCTGCGCTTGAATCCGGCCAGACCACGGCGGTTGAACTGGTCAAGGCCTACCTGGCGCGGATCGAGGCCTATGACGGCCCGCAGACCGTCACCGCCTTGAACGCCGTGGTGGTGCGCAACCCCGACGCCCTGAAAGAAGCCGAGGCGTCCGATGCACGCCGGGCCAAAGGCGAAACCTTGGGGCCATTGGATGGCATTCCTTACACCGCCAAAGACAGCTACCTGGTCAAGGGCCTGACCGCCGCCTCCGGCAGCCCGGCGTTTGCCCATCTGGTCGCCCAGCGTGATGCATTCACCATCGAACGCCTGCGCGGCGGCGGCGCCATCTGCCTGGGCAAGACCAATATGCCGCCGATGGCCAATGGCGGCATGCAGCGTGGTGTGTATGGCCGGGCGGAAAGCCCGTATAACGCCGACTACCTGACGGCGCCGTTTGCCTCCGGTTCGTCCAACGGTGCCGGCACCGCGACGGCGGCGAGTTTTGCCGCGTTTGGCGTGGCCGAAGAAACCTGGTCCAGCGGACGCGGCCCGGCGTCCAACAATGGCCTGTGCGCCTACACCCCGTCCCGTGGGGTGATTTCGGTGCGCGGCAACTGGCCGCTCACACCGACCATGGACGTGGTCGTGCCTTACGCCCGCACCATGGCCGACCTGTTGGAAGTGCTCGATGTGGTGGTGGCCGAAGACCCGGACACCCGTGGCGACCTGTGGCGTTTGCAGCCGTGGGTGCCGATCCCGAGCGTCGCCTCGGTTCGCCCGGCGTCCTACGCTGAACTGGCCGTGAGCTCCGAATCCCTCGCCGGCAAACGCTTTGGCGTGCCGCGCATGTACATCAACGCCGACCCTGACGCCGGCACCAGTGAAAAACCCGGCATCGGCGGTCCTACCGGGCAGAAGATCAACACCCGTGCCAGCGTGATCGACCTGTGGAACGACGCGCGCCAGGCGCTGGTTGCGGCCGGTGCCGAAGTCATCGACGTGGACTTCCCGCTGGTGTCCAACTGCGAAGGCGACCGCCCTGGCGCCCCCACCGTGTTCACCCGTGGGCTGGTCTCCAAGGAGTTCCTCCACGATGAACTGTGGGAACTGTCGGCCTGGGCCTTCGATGATTTCCTGCGCGCCAACAACGACCCTGCCCTCAACCGCCTGGCGGATGTGGACGGGCCGAAGATCTTCCCCCACGACCCCGGCACTCTGCCCAACCGTGAGGACGATTTGGCCGCCGGCATGGACGAATACGTGCGCATGGCCGAACGCGGCATCACGCCGTGGAACGAGATCAGCACGGTCCCCGATGGCCTGCGCGGTTTGGAACAGACCCGCCGCATCGACCTGGAAGACTGGATGGACACGCTCGGTCTCGACGCCGTGTTGTTCCCGACCGTGGCTGACGTAGGCCCGGCGGATGCTGACGTGAATGAAGCGTCGGCTGACATCGCCTGGAGCAACGGCGTGTGGGTCGCCAACGGCAACCTCGCGATTCGCCACCTCGGCGTGCCGACCGTCACCGTGCCGATGGGCGTGATGGCGGATATCGGCATGCCGGTGGGGCTGACGTTTGCCGGGCGGGCGTATGACGATTCGGCGTTGCTGCGGTTTGCTTCGGCCTATGAAGCCACCGGCAGCAAACGCCTGATTCCACCGCGCACACCCCCGCTGGCAGCTGACTAAACACCCTCCCTGTAGGAGCCAGCTTGCCGGCTCCTACAGTTGGATCGCGTGTCACTTCAAGCGCTGTGGGCGACGGCAATCATATCGATCTCCACTGCCGCCGACTTCGGCAGTTGCATCACCCCCACCGACTTTGAATTCATCCAGCGGATAGCCGAGACGTTGCTGGGCGGCCTGGTATTTTTCGTCGGGTGTCATGGGCGTGAATCCTCGTTTCGGCGTTGCCACTCATCCACCACGTCGCCCAGGGTCTTGGGCACCTCGTTGCGGATCCAGGCCATGAACGGCCGGTCGAATTTAAACCCTGGGCCGCAGTGTTCACGCATGAAGCGGCGGACGTTTTGAGTGTTTTTGTAGTGTGGGGTTACCGGAGTGGCGCGGGTGAGTGTGTCGCTGTGCCAGTCAAAATCCATTTTGTCTCTCGGGCAGTGTCAGGTTTCGGCAGTAGCATAGCGATGTGCTACTTGCACAGGAAGCGAGGCATGATGAGATCAGCGTGTTGGGACATCGTATAAGTTTGCGTTTGTTTTATAACGCCTTAAAGCCTAATCTTTTCAAGATATTTCGAAATTTCACTTTCCTTCCCCACCCGAAATACTGCATGGTTGTACGACGACTTGAGCTGTCGTGCCAGCCCCCAACAACAATAAGGAAACACCCATGCAAAACGTCAAAGTGCTGATCGGATTTCTGTGCCTGTTCAGCGGTTATGTCGCAGCCGCGCCTGCCCCTGCCGAAAAGGATGTGGCACAAGCGGTCGACCAACTGACCCAAGCCATGCTGCACCTGGACCTCAAGCAACTTCACGCGTTGACGGCCGACAAACTCACCTACGGCCACTCTAGCGGCAAGGTGCAGAACAAAGACCAATTCATCGCTGACCTGGAAACCCATACCAGCGCCTTCAAGACCCTGGAAATGCAGAACCAGACCATCACCCTGCAAGGCGACACCGCGCTGGTACGCAACCACTTCCATGCCCTGGCCGTGAACAGCGGCGTTGAAGTGCCTACCGACATCGACAACTTCCAGGTCTGGCAGAAGCAGAAAGGCAAATGGCTGCTGATCGGGCGTCAGGCTTACAAGTACTGATGCCCAGCGGTGAGCCGCTGAAACCGGCTCACCACGCCACCACCTTGCGCACTTTGAGCAACGCTTCGCGCAGTGCCGACATTGGCACCGACCCCAAGGCCAACCGCAACGCATGCGGGACGTGTCCCGAGACGGCAAACGGCTCGGCGGTGGACACTGAAATATTGTCGCGCTGCAAGGTCATGGCGACCTGATCGGCCCGGGCGTCTTCCGCCAACGGCAGCCATAGAAAATACGACGAGGGATGGCTGATGGTGGTCAGCCCTTTGAACACCTGAGCGGCCAAAGCCTGGCGTGCCTGGGCGTCCTCGCGCTTTTGCGCCTCAAGCTGTGCCACGGTGCCATCCTCCAGCCATGCCACCGCCATGGCGCTCATCACGCCGGGTACATTCCAGGTGGTGGCCATGAGGGTGCGCTCCAGCGTCTTTACCCATTCCATCGGCGCCGCGACAAACCCCACGCGTAGGCCCGTCGCCACACTTTTTGACAGCCCACCCACATACACCGTGCGTTCCGGCGCCAGCGTCGCCACCGGGGGCGGTGGGTCTTCAGCGAGGAACGCGTAGGCCGCGTCTTCGATGATCATCAGATTGTGCTGACGGGCGATGGACACCAGCCGTTCGCGTTGGGCCAGATCCATCACCCAACCGAGGGGATTGTGCAGGGTCGGCATGCTGTATACGGCGCGCACCGGGCGCTTGCGACACAGGTTTTGCAAGGCTTCCAGGTCCGGGCCTGTCGGCATCACCGGGATCGCGAGAATTTCCAGGTGCAGGGTTTCGGCCAGTACCTTGAAGCCCGAGTAGGTCAACGCATCGACCGCAATCACGTCACCGGGTTTGAGCAACGCCATCATCGTTACCGCCAGGCCATGTTGGGCGCCACTGACCAGCAGCACTTGGTCGGGCTCCACGGTAAGCCCACGGTTCAATAAGTGCCGCGCAAAGGCCGCGCGCTCATGCAGACGGCCGGCATGGGGCTGGTAACGCAACAGCGCTTCAAGGTCGCCGGACAGCGCCAGTTGGCGCAATGCTGTGCGCAACAGGTCTGCCTGGCCCGGCAACGAGGGATAGTTGAAATTGAGGTCGAGCATGCCCGCCGTCACCGTCATCTGACCACTGCCCTGCCCTGGCGGCAACGAGATTTCGCGCACGAAGGTGCCACGCCCGGGTTCGCCGCTGACCAGGCCCATGGCCTCAAGCTCGGTGTACACGCGGCTGGCGGTGACCAGCGCCAGGCCATGCTCGGCGGCCAATTGACGATGGGTCGGCAGGCGCGTGCCAGGCGGCATTTGGCCGCTGCGGATGGCTCCAGCAAAGGTGTCGACCAAGGACTTGTAGCGGGCGCGCGGCATTGGGATGTATCCATGACAATTTTTTGATTGTCTTAATGCTCGCCCCTAGGATGGCCTGAACGCAACCCCTCCTGCTTCGGGCACTCCCTCATGGAACGTACATCCCCTCTCAACACCCTGGACACCAGTACCCAAGGCTGGATCAACGGTTTTATCGGCGTGGTGATTTTCAGCGGTTCATTGCCCGCCACACGATTGGCCGTGATGGAATTCGACCCAGTGTTTCTCACCATGGTCCGTGCCGCGATCGCCGCCGTCCTCGGCGTGTCTTTGCTGTGGCTATTCAAGGAAAAACGCCCCGCGCGCAATCAGTGGGTGTCGCTGGCGATTGTCGCCCTTGGCGTGGTGATTGGCTTCCCCTTGCTCACCGCCCTGGCGTTGCAATACGTGACCTCGGCCCACTCCATCGTATTCATCGGCCTGCTGCCCCTCGCCACCGCCGTGTTTGGCGTGTTGCGCGGTGGCGAGCGACCGCGGCCGGTGTTCTGGCTGTTCTCGGTGCTGGGCAGTGTGTTGGTGATGGGTTATGCCGTCGCCCAAGGCTTGAGCGCCGCACCGGCCGGCGATCTGCTGATGCTGCTGGCAGTGCTGGTGTGCGGCCTGGGTTACGCCGAAGGCGCCAAGCTGTCGCGCAGCCTGGGCGGTTGGCAGGTGATCTGCTGGGCGCTGGTGGTGTCGATGCCGGTGGTGGTGCCATTGAGCCTGATGCTTGCGCCGTCGAGTTTCAGCGGCATCAGCCCGCCCGCCTGGTTGAGCCTGGGTTATGTGTCACTGTTCAGCATGCTGATCGGCTTTGTGTTCTGGTATCGCGGCCTGGCCCAGGGTGGCATTGCCGCCGTCGGCCAGTTGCAATTGCTGCAACCGTTTTTCGGCCTGGCGCTGGCGGCAGGCCTGCTGCATGAGCAGGTCAGCCTGGGCATGGTGCTGGTGACGGTCGCGGTGATCGGCTGCGTGGCCGGCGCAAAGAAGTTCGCTCGTTAACGCTGCGGCGCGACCATCTTGAACTTGATGTTGATGTCGTTGGATACCACGCTGTTGCCGGCCCACTCACCCTCGCCGATCTTGAAGTCGCCACGTTTGAGGACGAACTCACCGTCGAACACGCCAATGCCGCTCTGTTCCTTGAGCACCACGTCCACGTCCACCGGACGCGTGGTGCCCTTGATGGTCAGGTTGCCGCTGATCGTGTAGCGGTTGTCGCCCAAGGCTTTGACGCCGGTGGATTCGTAGACGCCCACCGGAAACGCCGCGGTATCAAACCAGGACGCGCGTTGCAGCTCGCCGTTGGCGTCCGGGCTGCCCGCGTCGATACTGGCCAGCTGGATCTTGAGCAAGGCATGCCCGGCCTCCGGTTTTTGCGTGTCGAAGGTCAAGATGCCTTCAAACTCGCTGAACGTGCCGTACACCCGCTGCCCCAATTGCTTGTAGGTGAAGCTGATCTGGCTGGCGGTGCGGTTGACGTCCTTGTACTCCACCGCCTGGGCGCTGGCGCAATAGGAAAGGATCAAGGCCAGTACGGCGACCGGGGACATAAGACGTTTCATGCAACGCTCCGCAAAGGAAAGGACACAGGTACTGAACTAACACGCGATCCCAGGGATTTATTCCATTCCGGCGTTTGTCCTGCTAAACAGAGTAGTCGCCCCACACTCATAAGGACGCTGCATGCACGCCCCCTCACTCCAGGACATCACCGCGCCGGAAGGCATCTGCTACGGCTGCGGCGGCAGCAACCCCCATGGCCTCCATATCAAGAGCCGCTGGGACGCGGACGGCATCCACCTCGTCGCCGAGCACCTGCCCGAAGCCCACTACAGCGGCTGGCCCGACCTGGTCTACGGCGGCCTGATCGCCATGCTGGTGGACTGCCACTCCAACTGGACCGCCATGGCCTACCACTACCGCGCCGAAGGGCGCGAACCCGGCAGCCTGCCGCGCATCGACTGCGTCACCGGCAACCTGGGGATCAAATTCATCAAGCCGACGCCCATGGGCATCACCCTCACCCTGCGCGCACGGGTCGACGGTGACGTGGGACGCAAGACCCGCGTGATCTGTGAGGTGTACGCCGGTGACGTGCTGACCGCCATCGGCGATTCCATTTTCGTGCGCGTCGACACCGGTCAATTGGCCGCCGTCGCCCATGGTCGCGAGGGCTGATCCTGGGCTACATTGACCGCCACCGCTAATCGAGGATGCACCGATGACTCGTCTGACCGCGAAAGACTTTGCCCCCGAACTGCTGGAACTCTACGACGGCTATGCCCACGGCAAGATCAACCGCCGCGAATTTCTCGACCGTGCTGCGCTGTTCACCTTTGGCGGCCTCACCGCTTCGGCCCTGCTGGCTGCCCTGAGCCCCAACTACGCGCTGGCCGAACAAGTGAAATTCACCGACCCGGACATCGTCGCCGACTACATCACCTACCCCTCGCCCAAAGGCAACGGCACGGTGCGCGGCTATCTGGTGCGCCCAGCCAAAGCCACGGGCAAGCTGCCAGCGGTGGTGGTGGTCCACGAAAACCGCGGCCTCAACCCCTACATCGAAGACGTCGCCCGGCGCCTGGCCAAGGCCGGCTTCATCGCCCTGGCCCCGGATGGCCTGACCTCGGTGGGCGGTTACCCCGGCAACGATGAAAAAGGCGTGGCCCTGCAACAGACCGTCGACCCGACCAAGCTGATGAACGACTTCTTCGCCGCCATCGAATGGCTGATGCACCACGACAGCAGCACGGGCAAGGTCGGGATTACCGGCTTCTGTTATGGCGGCGGCGTGACCAACGCGGCAGCCGTGGCCTACCCGGAACTGGGCGCGGCCGTGTCGTTTTATGGGCGTCAGCCGGAAGCCAAGGACGTGCCCCGGATCAAGGCGCCGATCATGTTGCATTTCGGTGAGCTGGATACGCGGATCAACGAGGGTTGGCCTGCGTATGAACAGGCGCTCAAGGCCGCCGGCACCACGTATGAGGCGTATATCTACAAGGGCGCCAACCACGGCTTCCATAATGATTCGACGCCACGCTATGACGAGGCGGCGGCGAATCTAGCGTGGGAAAGAACGTTGGGTTGGTTCAACAAGTACCTGGTTTAAGCGTTTACGCTTTCACACATCCACCTTTTAAACGCCAGCATCGCTGGCGTTTCAGCGCGCGACTGCAAACGCGTCAGCCAATAGCTGCCCGTGCGGATGCCGACGTTGAAGGGCTGGCGGATCACGTCGCTCTCCAGTTGCCGCGAAAACATCATCGCCGGGGCCAGTGCCACTCCGATGCCTTGCAAGGCGGCTTCCATCATCGCCAACGAAGAATCGAACACGATGCTGCGCGGCACCAGGGTATCGGCGGGTAAACCGGCGGCCTGGAACCACAGGTTCCATTCATCGGTGCGGTAGGAGCGCAGCAAGGTGTGTTTGAGCAAGTCTTCCGGTGCGTGCAGTTGCTCGGCCAATAGCGGCACGCAGAGTACGGTGAGAGGCGCTGCCAGTAGCTCACAGGCGTCGGTGCCGTGCCAGGCACCCGCGCCGAAGCGGATCGCATAATCCAGGCCTTCGGCCGCCACATCGACGCGGTTGTTGTGGGTGGACAGGCGCAGGTCGATAAATGGGTAACGCGCCTGGAACTCGGGCAGCCGTGGCAGCAACCAGCCCACAGCAAAGGTGCCGACCGCGCCCACTGTCAGCACTTCGCGGTAATGCCCGCCTTCGAATTGGCTCAAGCTTTGGGCAATGCGGTCAAACGAATCTCGCACCACCGGCAACAGGGTTTCGCCTTCGCTGGTGAGCATCAGGCCACGGGGCAGGCGCTTGAACAAGGTCACGTTCAATTGCGTTTCCAGGCTTTTGACTTGATGGCTGACCGCCGCCTGGGTCACGCATAACTCAATGGCGGCGCGGGTAAAACTCAAATGCCGGGCCGAGGCTTCAAAGGCACGCAGGGCATTGAGGGGAAGATGGGAGCGCAGCATGCTTGACCCCAATTAATCTAATGGCAGGTGCGAGATATCATCGTTTGCCCAACGCCCGCGAACTGCCTACATTGGCCACGCCCGCGCAGGCTCTTCATTCAATCGATCACTCTCATGGAAGCGATATCATGCCTCAACTCTCCCTGTCCGGAGTGCGTAACTTGGGCACTCTGGCGTTATTTCTCGCCACCGGCCACTGCCTGGCCGCCGACGACCTGCGCGCCGTGGTGGACGCCAGCGTCAAGCCGCTGATGCAACAGCAGTCTATTCCGGGCCTGGTCGTCGGTGTCGTCAAGGACGGCAAGGCGCAATACTTTAACTACGGCGTTGCCAGTAAAGACGCCAAACAGCCCGTCAGTGAGAACACCCTGTTTGAAATCGGCTCGGTCAGCAAGACCTTCACCGCCACCCTCGCCGGCTATGCCGTGGCGAGCGGCAAACTGACCCTCACCGATCCGGCCAGCCAGTACCTGCCAGCGTTGCGCGGCGGCAAGTTCGACCACATCAGCCTACTCAACCTGGGCACCTACACCGCCGGTGGCCTGCCGCTGCAATTTCCCCGCGAGGCGGACAACACCCAGCACATGATCAGCTACTTCCAGCAGTGGAAACCCGACTTCGCCCCGGGTACCCAACGCCTGTATTCCAACCCGAGCCTGGGCCTGTTCGGCTACCTGGCGGCGCAGAGCCTGAAGCAGCCGTTTGATCAACTGATGGAGAAAACCCTGCTTGCGAAACTGGGGCTCAAGCACACCTTCGTCACTGTTCCCAAGAGCCAGATGAACCTGTACGCCCAGGGCTATGGCAAGGACGGACAACCCGTGCGAGTCGGTCCCGGCGCGATGGACAGCGAGGCCTATGGCATCAAGACCAGCGCTTCGGACTTGTTGCATTACGTAGAGGTCAATATGCGTCCGGCAACACTGGACCCAGTGCTGCAACAAGCCATCACCACCACACACACCGGCTACTACACTGTCGAGGGCATGACCCAAGGGCTGGGCTGGGAGATGTACCCTTACCCGATCAAGCTGGACGCCCTGGTGGAGGGCAACTCGACAAAAATGGCGGTGGAACCGCATCCGGTGAACTGGCTGACCCCGCCACAAGCGCCGCAGGCCGACACGCTGGTGAACAAAACCGGCTCGACCAATGGGTTCGGTGCGTATGTGGCGTATGTGCCGAGCAAGGGGATGGGGGTAGTGATCCTGGCCAACAAGAACTACCCGAACGGGGAGCGAGTGAAAGTGGCCCATGCGATCTTGAGTGCGCTGGACCATTAAAAGACCCAACACAAATCAATGTGGGAGCGGGCTTGCCCGCGATGAGGGAGTGTCAGCCGGTAAATTTGGCAACTGACACACCGCCATCGCGGGCAAGCCCGGCTCCCACAGGGTATTGCAGGGTTGTTGAGATCTACATCCCCAACCAGTGCGGCAACGCCAGCGAAATGAATGGCAAGTACGTGACCATGATCAGGAACACCAACAAGATCATCAGCCACGGCAACGCCGCCCGGATGGTCTGCCCCAGGGTCAGCCCGGTCACCGCCGAGGTCACAAACAGGTTCAACCCCACCGGCGGGTGAACCAGGCCAATCTCCATGTTCACCACCATCACGATGCCCAGGTGAATCGGGTCAATGCCCAGCTTCATGGCAATCGGGAAGAAGATTGGCGCCAGGATCAGCACGATGGCTGACGGCTCCATGAAACTGCCGGCAATCAGCAACACCACGTTGACCATGATCAAAAAGCCAATCGGCGTCAGACCTTCAGACAGCACCCACGCAGTGATTTCCTGGGGGATCTGTTCGGTGGTCAGCACATGGGCAAAGAGCATGGCATTAGCGATGATGAACATCAGCATGATCGCCAGTCGCCCGGACTCCAGCAGCACCTTGGGGCAATCGCGCAGCTTCATATCTTTGTAGACGAATAGCGCGACAAACGCCGAGTACACCGCCGCCACCGCCGCGGCTTCGGTCGGGGTGAACATGCCGCTGTAGATGCCGCCGAGGATGATCACCAGCAGCAACAGGCCCCAAAAGGCACGGCGCGCGCAGGTCAGCCACTCGCGCAAGGTCGCCCGTGGCTGGGCCGGCAGCTTCTTGATGCGCGCCACGATGTAGATCGCGATCATCAGCATCAGGCCCAGCAGCAACCCTGGAATCACGCCGGCCATGAACAGCTTGCCGACCGAGGTTTCGGTGGCCGCCGAATACACCACCATCACAATCGACGGCGGAATCAGAATGCCCAAGGTGCCGGCGTTACAGATAATCCCGGCACCAAACTCCTTCGGGTAACCGGAACGCACCATGCCCGCCACGGCAATCGAGCCCACCGCCGCCACCGTTGCCGGAGACGAACCGGACAGCGCGGCAAACAACATGCACGCCAGCACCGCCGCAATCGCCAGGCCACCACGGATGTGGCCGACACAAGCGTTGGCAAAGTCGATCAGGCGTTGCGCCACGCCGCCGGTGGTCATGAACGCACCGGAGAGCAGGAAGAACGGAATCGCCAGGAAGGTATAGGCGTCGGAGGTCTCGAACAGCTTGATCGCCAGGGAGCTCACCGAGTCCTGGCTGAACATCAGGATTGACACGGCGCCGGACAGGCCCAGGGAAATCGCGATGGGCACGCCGAGGAACATGAACACGAACAACAACAGGAATAGACAGAGCACGGCCATCAGTGACGCTCCTCATGGCTGCCGGCCAACTTGCTGGCCTCACCAGCCTCATCGGCCAGCCCCAACCCGACCTGACGGTGGGTAAAGATGCGGTAGATAATTTCCAGGTAGCGGATGAACACCATGGCAAAACCGATGGGCACGATGATCACGATATCGCCCACATCGATGCCGTACTGATCGAGGTCCTCGGCGCCGATATGCGCGCCCATCACGGCGCTCACCCACTTGTAGCTGGCGACCATGAACAGCCCGGCGTAGGCCAGGCAGCACAGGCAGGCGAGCATGCCGAGCACGCGTTGCACCGGGCGCCTGGTCAACTTCACCAGTGCGTCCACGCCAAGGTGGCCGGCAGTGCGCACGCCATAGGAAATACCGAAGAAGATCAGCCAGCCGAACATGGCCTTGGTCAGCG
Organism: Pseudomonas sp. MYb541; assembly: GCF_037479595.1. Lineage (NCBI taxonomy): Bacteria > Pseudomonadati > Pseudomonadota > Gammaproteobacteria > Pseudomonadales > Pseudomonadaceae > Pseudomonas > Pseudomonas sp. MYb541. Next base: position 85,435 of record NZ_JBBGYS010000020.1, read on the forward strand.
CCACGCTCCAGGTCATGTCCTGGGCCCAGGTCATGGTGTGGTCACCCAGGGCATTGAAGAAGTTGCTGCTGAAGGCCCACTTGTCGGCCAGGGCAAAAAACAGCGTGTAGATGTTGTTGAGCATGACGTAGACAAATGTCACCAGGGTCATGGCGGCCAGCAGGAAGGCGATAAAACCTTCCTCCAGGTGCTCCCAGACGCGCCTTAGCGTTTGCATGGCAAAACCTCGCGAAACTAGACGGGGGTATTCACAACAAGTCACTGACGAAACCGGATCAATGTGGGAGCTGGCTTGCCTGCGATGCGGGCGACTCGGTCTTTCAGGAACACCGAGGCGGTGCCATCGCGGGCAAGCCCGCTCCCACAGGAGTCGGGTTTGTTTCAGCAATCGATCACTGGTTGGACGCGTCGGCGGCCTTGATCAGGTCAGCCCCGATCTCACCCTCGAACTTCTGCCACACCGGGCGCATGGCTTCGCGCCACAACTGGCGTTGCTCTGGGGTCAGTTCGATGATTTCGCTGGTCTTGGAATCGACGATCTTCTGCTTGGCTGACTGGTTCAGCGCTTCGGCCTGCTTGTTCACCTCGACGGTAACCTCGACCATGATCTGCTCCAGCGTGCTGCGGATGTCCGGTGGCAGGCCGTTCCAGAACTTGGCGTTGGTGATCACCATGTAGTCGATCAGGCCATGGTTGGACTCGGTGAAGTATTTCTGCACCTCGTTGACCTTCTGGCTTTCATAGTTCGACCAAGTGTTCTCGGTGCCATTCACGGTGCCGGTCTGCAGGCCCTGATACACCTCGGCAAAACTCATCTTGCGCGGGTTGGCGCGGATCGCCTTGAACTGCTCTTCCAACACGCTTGAAGCCTGGACACGGAATTTCAGGCCACGGGCGTCCTTGGGCTCATGCAGCGCCTTGTTCGACGAGAGTTGCTTGAGACCGTTGTGCCAATAGGCCAGGCCGAGGATGTTCTTGTCCTGCATGGAGGTCAGCAGTTCCTTGCCCTGGGCGGCCTGGAAACGGTCGACGGCGGCCAGGTCGTTGAACAGGAACGGCAGGTCGTAGATCTGCACTTGCTTGGTGTACTGCTCGAACTTGGCCAGGGACGGCGCCAGCATCTGTACATCGCCCAGCAGCAGCGCTTCCATTTCCTTGCCGTCGCCGAACAGCGACGAGTTCGGATACACCTCGACCTTGACCTTACCGGGCAGGCGTTCTTCGGCGAGTTTCTTGAACAGCAGCGCGCCCTGGCCCTTGGGGGTGTTTTCGGCGACCACGTGGGCGAATTTGATGACAATCGGGTCTGCCGCCTGGGCCAGGCCCGCGGCAAACAAGGTGGCGGCGCACAGCAGCGCCCGGGAAAGCTTGAGCATGGGAAATCACCTTCTTATTGTTGTGTTGTAGGGCAAGGTGCCTGATGTCACGCGTGTAGTGAATTTCGATTTTTTGATACCTGCGTTCGGTCTGGACGAACGCTAGATCTGAGCCGCCAACAGTCGTTGCGCGCGCAGCAACACCGGCGCATCCACCATCTGCCCATCGATCTGATAGGCCCCTGCCCCATTGGCGCCGGCATCCACCACGCGCTGGGCCCAGGCCAGGTCTTCGGCGCTTGGCGCCAGCGCCTGGTGAATCACGGCCACCTGCTTGGGGTGGATACACAGCGCCCCGGCAAACCCCATCTCATAGGCATGCCGGATCGAGCGGCGCAGGCCTTCAGGGTCATCGATGGCCGGGTGCACGCCATCCAGCGGTGCGACCAGACCGGCGGCACGGGAATGCACGATCAGCGCCAGACGCGCCTGGTCCAGGGCGAACTGGGCGGCCGCAGAATTGCTGCTCAGGTTCAAGTCCAGCGCCAGGTCCAACCCGCCGAATGACAGGCGCTCCACCTGCGGTGCATGGGCGATTTCGGCCACCGCCAACAAACCCCGCGCACTCTCGATGATCGGCCAGATGAGTTTGCCGGTGGCCGCCACCACGGCGACCTGGGCTGCGCTTTCGACCTTCGGCAACAGGACGCCCGCCACATTCGGATGCGCCTTGCAGAACGCCACATCCTCAAAATGCTCGGCATGTTCCGGCGCGTTGATCCGCACCCACACCTGGGCGGCGGGGTTGGCCGCCAAAAACGCCCCAAGGTTATCCCGTGCCTGGCGCTTGAGCGGCTCTTCCACCGCATCCTCGAAATCCACGATCACCGCGTCGGCACCGCTGGCCAAGGCTTTGGAAAATCGCTCCGGTCGGCTACCGGGTACAAACAACGCCGAACGAACCAAGGGCTTAGGCATTTGTTGAATTCCTTATTGTTAGATAACACCGCGCGTGCGCAGGCCGTCGATGGCGTCTGCGGCGTAACCGAGCCTTTCAAGAATGCCTTGGCTGTGCTGCCCCAAACCTGGAACAGCGTCCATGCGCGGGGTGAACGCGCCATTGCGTGCCGGCGGCAGCAGCGACGGTAACGGACCGGCCGGGCTGTCGACTTCGCGCCAACTGTCCCGCGCCTTGAGCTGCGGATGGTCCCACACGCCTTGCATATCGTTGACCCGGGCGCTGGCGATCTGCGCGTCTTCCAGGCGCAGGATCACCGCCTCCGCATCCAACTGCGCGAAGCTGTCGATGATGATCTGGCGCAGCACGTCGCGATTGGCCGAGCGCTTGAAGTTGGCGGAGAAACGCTCGTCGGTCGCCAATGCCGGCGTGAGCAACACCTTGTCGCAGAACGCCGCCCATTCGCGCTCGTTTTGCAGGCCGAGCATCACGGTGCCGCCGTCGCCGGTGGGAAACGGTCCATAGGGATAGATCGTCGAATGCGCTGCCCCGGCACGCGGTGGCTGCGGTGCACCGTCGAACGCGTAGTACATCGGGTAGCCCATCCATTCCACCAGGCTTTCCAGCATGCTCACGTCGATGCGGCTGCCCTTTCCCGTCTTGCCGCGCAGCAGCAGCGCCGAGAGGATGCCGCTGTAGGCGTACATGCCCGCCGAGATATCGGCGATGGAGCAACCGGCCTTGGCCATCTGGTCTTCACCGGGGCCACCGGTCACCGACAGAAAGCCACCTTCGCTCTGGATCAACAGGTCGTAGGCCTTTTTCTTTTCATACGGTCCACCTTCGCCGTAGCCAGAAATATCGCAGACGATCAGGCGCGGGAAGCGCTCATGCAATGCCTCGAACGACAGGCCCATGCGCGCAGCGGCGCCGGGCGCCAGGTTCTGCACCAGTACATCGGCGTCAGCCAGCAGGGCGTCGAGAATATCGCCGGCCTCGTTCTGCTTGAGGTCCAGGGTCAGGCTTTCCTTGGAGCGGTTGGTCCACACGAAGTGTGAAGCCAGGCCGCGCACGCGCTCGTCGTAGCCACGGGCAAAATCGCCGGCACCGGGGCGCTCGACCTTGATCACGCGAGCGCCCAGGTCGGCCAGTTGACGGGTGCAGAACGGCGCGGCAATCGCGTGTTCCAGGCTGACAACGGTGATGCCGTCCAGCGGTCTTGGGTTAGTCATGACAGTTCCTCAAAGCCAGTCGGCCATGGATGCGGCGTTGCGCAGGTCCCAGACCTTGTCGATCAGGGCATTGGCCTGGGCCGGTGTGCGGGCGTTGCTGAATTGGCTGAGGCGCTGGAATTTATCGGCCAGCTCCGCACGGCTCAGGGTGTTACCCGGATCGCCCTTGGGCTCGTCGATGGCACCGTGCAGCGTGCGGCCATCCAGCGTGGTGACGGTAACGCGACCGAGCCAGCGCTGCGGGTAAGCGCGGTCGACTTCGGCGTCGAGGGTCATGCTGACCTTGTCGCGCAAAGCCGAGACGGCGGGATCAGTCAACGCCAGCTCATGGAACTCGGTGAGCCCGGCCTTGCCATGCACGGCGATCAGGCCCAACACGGTGCCCATGGAGAACTTGGCCTGGTGCACACTGGTCGGTACTTTCACGCGGCCCAGTACATCGATGGCGCCCTGGTGCACCCGGGTTTTCACGTGGGCGATCTGTTCGGCCTGCAGGCCTTCGCGCTGCATCAAATCCAACAGCGCATCGGCGGCCGGATGGGTATGGCGGCATGAGGCGTGGAACTTGAACGAGGTTTCCAGCAACGCCCAGCGACTGCCGAGATCGGCAGACAATCTGGCCGGCTCGGCATCACTGGACATACCGGCAGCCAAACCTTGATCGCCTTCAAGAATATTGCGCGCGCCGGTCAGCCCATCCGCCGTCAGGTAAGCGGCGAGCAAACCGTCCGCTGCGGCTTTCGCCGTGTGCAGTTGCTTGGAATCGGCGGCATCACGCAGGAACTCCCACAAGCCGGCCGCCTGGGTGCCCGCGCTGCCGAGCAGGTTGATGAATTGCTCTTCGTTGAAATCCAGCAACTTGCCTACGGCTACCGCCGCCGCCAACGTGCCGACGGTGGCCGTGGTGTGGAAGATGCGGTAGTGGGAACGGCCCATGAATTCGCCGATGCGGATACCCGCTTCATAACCGGCCACCGAGGCCAGCAGCAAATCGCGACCGGATTTGCCGAGGTCCTGGGCGGCCGCCAGCGCGGCCGGAAACACCACGGTCGCCGGGTGCAGGACGGAGCTGTTGTGCAGGTCGTCCTGCTCTACCAGATGGGATGAAGCCGCGTTGACCAGCGCGGCGAAATACGCGCTGGTGCTGCCGCCATTGACGATCACCTGCGCCGGGCCGCTGCTCGGGCCCATTTTCTGCGCGTAACGCTCGAACAACGGAATCGGGTGCGCGCCCTGGCTCGCCAGTGCCGAGGCCAACCAGTCCAGGTACAAATCTTCGGTGCGCGCCAGGACGTCTTCCGGCAGTTGCGCGTAATCCAGTTCGGCCAGGAACCGACACAACGCTTGGGTATGGCTCATGGTCAGGCCCTCAGAAGCTGCGTGGCAGTTCGAGCAAATGCTCGGCCACGTAGGACAGGATCAAGTTGGTGGAGATCGGCGCCACCTGGTACAGGCGCGTCTCGCGGAATTTGCGCTCCACGTCGTATTCGCAGGCAAACCCGAAACCGCCATGGGTTTGCAGGCAGGCGTTGGCCGCCTCCCAGGACGCCTTGGCCGCCAGGTACTTGGCCATGTTGGCACTGGCCCCGGCATTGGCGCCGCTGTCGTATTCCTCACAGGCGCGCCAACGCATCAAGTCGGCCGCCTCGATCTCGATATGCGCTTCGGCAATCGGGAACTGCACGCCCTGGTTCTGCCCGATGGGCCGGCCAAACACCACGCGATCACGGGCATAGGCGCTGGCCTTTTCGATAAACCAGCGGCCATCACCGATGCATTCGGCGGCGATCAGCGTGCGCTCGGCGTTGAGGCCGTCGAGGATGTACTTAAAGCCCTTGCCCTCTTCACCAATGAGGCTGTCCAGCGGCAACTCCAGGTTGTCGAAGAACAGCTCGTTGGTTTCGTGGTTGACCATATTGGCGATGGGCTGCACGGTCAGACCGTTGCCGATGGCTTCGCGCAGATCCACCAGAAAAATCGACATGCCCTCGGACTTTTTCTTCACCTCGGCCAATGGCGTGGTGCGCGCCAGCAGGATCATCAGGTCGGAATGCTGGACCCGCGAGATCCACACCTTCTGGCCGTTGATCACATACTTGTCGCCACGCTTGATCGCCGTGGTCTTGATCTTGGTGGTGTCGGTTCCGGTGGTGGGCTCGGTCACGCCCATGGATTGCAGGCGCAATTCGCCGCTGGCGAGCTTGGGCAGGTAGAAGCGTTTCTGTGCGTCGCTGCCGTGCCGCAGCAAGGTGAACATGTTGTACATCTGGCCGTGCACGGTGCCGGAGTTGCCGCCGCAGCGGTTCACTTCTTCAAGGATCACTGAGGCTTCAGCCAGGCCTAGTCCGGAGCCGCCGTATTCTTCGGGGATCATCGCCGACAGCCAGCCAGCGTCGGTCAGCGCCTTGACGAAGGCTTCGGGGAAACCCTTTTCCTCGTCAATCCTGCGCCAGTAAGGGGCATCGAATTCAGCGCACAAGGCGCGCACGCCTTCGCGGATGGCATTGAGTTCTTCATTGTCATTCGGGTTCATTAACGGCTCTCCGCCTGTTGTTCTTGGATTATTCGAAATGCACGCTGGCTTGCTGCGCCAGGCCATCGACGTTGCCGGCCCATAGCTGGGCCACGCCGGTTTCGGTCACGCGGCCACCCACTTCAAACGGCTGCGGCGCAATCAACGGGCGCACGCCGCGATAGGCAAAACGGCGCAAGGTTGCGCCAGGATTGGCGCGACAGAACGCGCGCAGGCTCAGGGTGGCGATGAGCGGCCCATGCACCACCAGGCCTGAGTAACCTTCGGTGCCGGTGACATAGGGGTAGTCGTAGTGAATGCGGTGACCGTTAAAGGTCACTGCGCTGTAGCGAAACAACAGGGTGGGCGTGGGATCGACGGTTTCAGACCATTCGCCCTGCTCCAGCACGTCACCGCTGCCGGATTTGGGCGGCGTGGGTTCGCGGTAGACGATGTCCTGTTCCTCGCGGATCGCCAGGCGGCCGTCCTGGGAATAGTCGTGGCGCACGGTGACAAACAGCAGCGAACCGGTGCGACCGGTTTTTTCTTCGACCTGGGTGATGGTCGACACGCGCGTCGCCGCCTCACCGGCCCGCAGTGCCTGCAGGAACTCGATGCGCCCACCGGCCCACATGCGATTACGGTTGTCGGCCGGCGGCAGGAACCCGCCACGGGCCGGGTGGCCGTCGCTGCCCAACGCAGTTTCCGGCAACGGGTCCTGGAAGAAACACCACTGCCACAACGGCGGGATGTCCGCGCCGTCCTCAGGCGCTTCTTCACCGAACGTAGCGGCAATACGCTTGAGCAGGTTATGGCTGAGGTGGTCGTGGGCGGTTTCGCTTCGGCCGATCCAATCGGTGGCGCTCATCGGGTGCAGGTCCTCGGGCAGTGAGTGTCTGCCCCGGATCATGCAAGCCTGCAGCCGTTCTGAGAATTTGCATTTCAATAAACCGGCGTTCGGTTATGCTGAACGCCGCCATCCTGTACCGGGAGCCTTGCATGCACTTCGATCTGGCCGACCTGCGCCTGTTTATCCATATCGCCGAATCCCCCAGCCTGACCCAGGGCGCCAAGCGTGCGTTCCTCTCGCCGGCTGCCGCCAGCGCAAGGATCAAAGCCCTGGAAGGCCAGCTCGACACCCGCCTGCTCTACCGCGACAGCCGTGGCGTCGAAATCACCCCGGCGGGCGAACGCTTGCTGCACCATGCGCGGCTGATCATGCGCCAGGTGGACTACCTCAAGAGCGAATTCACCCAATACGGCGTGGATTCCGCCGGGCATATCCGCATCTTTGCCAACACCACGGCCGTCACCGAATTTTTACCCGAAGTGCTGGCAGGTTTTCTGTCACAACGCCCCGGCGTGACCGTCGACCTGCAGGAACGCCTGTCCCGCGACATCGTGCGCGGCGTGCTGGACGGCACCAGCGACATGGGTATCATCGCCGGCCCCGTGGAAGCGGCAGGCTTGCAGGTGCTGCATTTCAGCACCGATGAGCTGGTGTTGATGGTGCCGGTCGGCCATCCACTGGCGGACCAACCCTCAGTCACGCTGGAACAGACCCTCGCCTACCAGCATATCGGCCTGCATGAAGGCAGTACTTTGTTGAGCTTCCTGCGCGAACACGTCGAGCGGCTGGGCAAACATTTGTCGCTGCGTATCCAGGTGTCGAGTTTCGAGGCGATCTGCCGGATGGTCGAGGCCGGTGTGGGGATCGGCATCATTCCGGAGTCGGCCGCCGTGCGACACAGCCGCACCATGCAATTGGTCGCCGTAAAACTGGATGAGCCCTGGGCGATCCGCGAGCGCAGCATCCTGGTGCGTGAGCTGGAGGCGTTGCCCGGCACCATTCGAGCGCTGATTGCCACGTTGATGCCGCAAAGCGCCTAAGCTGAACAGTCACCTTGCCAAAGGAGTCAGCCCATGCAGCTTGAAGGATCCTGCCATTGCGGCGCCGTCACGTTCAGCCTTGCCAGTGCCCATCCCTACCCTTATCAGCGTTGCTATTGCTCGATCTGCCGCAAGACCCAGGGCGGTGGCGGCTATGCGATCAACCTGGCCGGCGACACCCAGAGCCTGAAGGTGCGCGGGCGCAAATTCATTTCGGTCTACCACGCCAAGCTCAAGCCCGAAGGCGCCAGCCGCGCCCATGCGAGTACGGCCGAGCGGCATTTCTGCTCGCAATGCGGCAGCGCGTTGTGGTTGTTCAGCCCGGAATGGCCGGAGCTGATCCATCCGTTTGCCTCGGCCGTCGATACGCCATTGCCGGTGCCACCGGAGCATACGCACTTGATGCTGGGGTCCAAGGCGCCCTGGGTAGAGGTCACGCTACGCAAGGGCGACCTGCAGTTCGATGAGTACCCCGAAGAGTCGATCGCTCAATGGCATGAGCGTCACGGCGTGGCCCGTTAACAGTCTTTGACAGTTTCTCGACAAAGCTGTCAAAGACCCTCGGGCGCCGCAGCCCTAGCATTCGAGTATCCAAACCACCTGTCGGGTGCTCGTCATGCTTCGCACATTGCGCGGTCTTCCGTTGCTCGGTTGCCTGTTGGGCAGTATTGGCTGCCAGGGGCAGTCACCGGCCCCGCCGCCGATTCCCAAGGGCGACTACAGCGCGATCATCCGCTACCTGCAAACCCGGATTCCCCGCGACATGGCCCAGGCCAATGTGCCCGGCTTGTCGATTGCACTGGTCAACGGCCAGGAGCTGATCTGGACTCGCGGGTTCGGCATGGCCGACAAAGCCAAGGGCCTGCCAGTGACGCCGAACACCGCCTTCCGGGCCGGTGCGATCTCCAAACTGCTCACCGCCAGCGCGGCCCTGCAACTGGTTGAACAGCAGCGACTGGCGCTGGATGCACCGATCCAGCAGACCCTGCGCGAGTTCTATGTGCGCTCGCGCTTCCATACCGACCAGCAGGCCGCCGACCGCGACATCACCTTGCGTCGCCTGCTCAGCCATCAGTCCGGCTTGCCCAGTGAACACCTGCGTGACCTGCGCAACAACTACGCCATGGGGCAGATGCCAATGCGCCTGTCCGGCGTCTGGTTGAGCACACCGCCCGGTACGCAAGTGGCCTATTCCAACCTGGGTTATGCGCTGGTGGGCGCTGCCATCGAGCGCAGCAGCGGCAAGGAGTTTGAAGCCCAGTTGCAACACAGCCTGCTCAAACCGCTGGAGATGGACCACGCGAGTTTTGTCGGGACGGCTGCGCAAATCGGCTATCGCGCCCAGGGCTATCAGGAAGGCGTTGCCAGCACCGATGCGCAACTGCGCGACATCGCCGCCGGCGGTTTGTGGGCCAGCCCCAGGGACCTCAGCCATTACGTGCAGATGCTGTTTGCCGAAGGCCTCTACAAGGGCAACCGGGTAATGACCAGCCGCTCCATCGATGAAATGTTCACCCAGCAAAATACCGGCAACGCCCTGGACTTCGATTGCCAGATCGGCCTGGCGTGGTTTCTGGCACCCTGCGGTGACGAGCCGATCGGCCCTGGGGTGCGCACCTACCAGCACAGTGGTGGTGGCGATGATTTCGCCGCACAGCTGACCCTGCTGCCGGACCATCAACTGGCCGTGATCATCATGGCCAACGACAGCAATGCCGAAGACCTGGTTGCCACACTGGCAACCGACACCCTGCGCCTGATGCTCCAGGCGCAAACCGGCGAGCAAGTCTGCAGCGAAGACTGCCAGGCACCCCGCCACGGACTCAAGCTACGCCAGGTGCCGGCCGCCATCGACCGCAAGCGCCTGGCCGGGTTCTACGCCACCGCCTGGGGCGTGTTCCGGATCAAAGATGATGACCAGCGGCTGCGTGGCGAACTGGCCGGTTTCAACTTCGAACTGTTGCGCGACGATCACGGCTGGCTGCGCGCCCAGAAGAAAGTCTTCGGTTTCTGGCTCAAGGACCTCGGTGAGCTGGGCCAGGTACAACTCGACGTCATCACCGTGCAAGGCCGGCAGATGCTCACCGCGCGCAGCCACGGCCAGCGCATCGCCATTGGCGAACGCATCGACCCGCCGCCGCTACCTTCGGCTTGGGCCAACACCGTCGGCACCTACCAAGTCCTCAACACCTTTGAGCCCGATGCGCCATTGAGCGGCATCAGCGTGCGCCTCGAAGAAGGCTTTCTGGTGATTCGCGGCCAACTGCACGACGAACCGCTGACCGACTACATCCTGCTGCCCGTGGACAACGCCCACGCCGTACTGGCCGGTAACGGCTATGGCCTGGGCGACACCGTGAGCCGACAGATCAATGGCCTGAGCGCTTCGGGCTACTCCTTCAAACGTACCCATCCACCCTTGAGTTTCTGACTGACATGAAAACCCTGATGAGCCCCAAAAATTTCTGCCTGTCCATTACCTCCCTGTGTTTGCTTGCGGGCGCCAACAGCGCACTGGCGGAGGACTGGACCTACAGCCTCAAGGCCGGTGTGGCCAATCTTCCGCGCTACAGCGGCAGCGATGAACGCATGACCGCCCCAGTGTTCGGCGGTGCCATCGTCAGCCCTTGGGGGATTTTCCTCGACACCGACAAGGGCCTCGGCTGGGGCTACGAAGGCAATGCCTTGAGTTTCAGTGCCTACGTCGGTGCCAGCGCTTCGCGCAAGGACAAAAGCGAGTCCATGCACCTCGGCTCCAAGCGCCTCAAGGGCATGGGCGAGATCAAGTCACGCCCGCAGCTGGGTGTGAGTGCCAGCTACAACCTGGGCGGCGTGATCATGGGCGCCACGCTGGAACATGCCCTCAAGGAAGATGATCACAAGGACAGCGGCAAGGCATTCACCCACTTGGAATTGAGTCTGGGCACCAACCTGTATGACGGCCGTTTCGGTTCCGTCGATGCCAGCCTCAGCAGCCATTTCGGTGACCGTGACTACTTGCAGACCTGGTACGGCGTGACCACCGGCCAAGCCGCCCGCAGCCGCTTCAAAGCCTACAAGGCGGGTGCGGGCAATATCAGTAATGGCATGAACCTGGTGTGGAGCCTGCCGATCAGCGAGCACACCCAGTTCTCGACCTTGCTGGATGTGCAGTACTTGGCGGACGAAGCCGGCAAGAGCCCGATTGTAGAGCGGCGGTTGCAGACGTCGTTGATGGGTGTGCTGGAATACAGCTTTTGATGGGGAAGTCGGCATCAACGCTCAATCCATGATGGCAGAAATATCAACTAACTGTTCAGAGGGGAACCTGAGGCCTGGCACTCGCGACGAATTGTCAGTGCTGCGAGTGGGAAAACACGCAGTCGCTATAATCACCCTTCTGGAGTTAACTGATGGTTCAATCTACTCAATCCGCTACCATTCCGAGCGCCACGCACCAGCCCCCCACGCCGGATGCACAGCAACCCTCTTCCCATCAGCCAGCCCCACAAACAGCTGACTTGATGGAACTCATAAAAAGTACGCCACGGTACAAAGCCGACGCAGAATTGGCGGGAACTTACGCCGCCGCGCTAACCAGTTCGGCCCAAGAATTTCCCTTACCGATTACTGGAAGCGAGTCCATTGACCCTGTTCCTGTCGACTCTACGTTCGGGCAATGGCGAAACCACCTCGACACCCTAGTGGCGGGTGAGGATTTCAAGCAGTGGGCCCAAGACAATCGCGTTGATCTGTCCAGACCCCTTCGCATTTTCCCTCCGAGCGACTCCAGGCCCGGTTGGATACACGCCTACGCCAAGCCCTCGGTATCCGATGAAGCGGGTGCAGGCGCGCGCGCCGGCATCCTCGCGTTGGGGGCACACTTCAGCGACGGCCAATCGTTGCCTGCCTCGTGGACATTGATCATGCAGGCGGCCAAAACGTTAGCGGCGGGCAACATCTCAGTCTATGTCCCTTCGCCCGGTCGGACCAGCCTCATTACGCATGCTCAGCGCCCCGCTGAACTCAAAGACATTGCGGCCTTCTATGGCGAGGAGGTGCCCCATAGCCATGAAGCGCTCACAGAACGAGCGAATCAAGTCAAACAAGCAGAAACCTTTCCTCTACCCGATACGGCGCTCTCACCAACGCAATTTGAAATGCGCTCGGAGATCGCGTTGGAACAGCAGAAGAGGGAGTGGGGCGATATTTGTAACAACACCCTCCTGTGCAAACTGTTGTTCACGGCGATCACGCCCCCCCCCACCCCAGCCAACGCGACCGACATCCCCCCCTCTTTCATTGATTCGCCACGCACACCAGAACAGGCTGCGCAACGCGAAAAAACCTTGATTGCGCAAATGCTCGAAAGTGACGCGTTCAAGTTAAAGGTGGACCCCACTTCCTGGTACTTTCACGATGAGGAGTTGGCACCGGAGGCCAGCGTCAGCCTCAAACGGTTCATCACCGACAAGGGGTGGAGCGTTCCGCAGACAAAAGACGACATCAGCAACTTGATCAATTCCATCCAACGGGGGCCCTTGCCTTCCATCCCCCATGGCAATCTCACCGGAGCCTTAAGCTGGGCGGCGGCACTGACGCTGGATGAAAAAAAACAGCTCTACAGCCACATACGCTTTAACAACCTCAAGCTACCGGACCTGGGGCCTACGCACGCCGCGAACAATGAAGGAGGGGCTTTTACCTACCTGACGAAAAATCGACATTGGACAGACGCCGAGCTGAACTCACCACGAGAAATCGTAAATGACATTCTTCGCTCGCCAAAAGCCCGGACGCTGGAAGCTACCCTGCAACAGAAAATGGGCGTCGCTGGCGATACCGACGGCTCTGACATGACCCTCGCGGCGATCCTGTTGGGGCTGGATGCGCCCACGGCCTACGATGTGTCGAAAAGAAATGAATTTGCCGGTTTCGACCTGGCGGCCCCACGCTTCTATGGGCAGCCGCTGAGTCAAATCAAGCAAGGGTTGACCACCCATTTGGCCGAGAGTGGCCGTTGCACTGCCAGGATGGCCCCCGTGGCGGCGTATATGCTGCTTTCAAGTGCGGCGCCGGAACTGCTGGTCAAGGACATCCCCGCCGACGTGACTTACGGTTCACCGACGTGGGCCACCCTGAAAGCTACAGTGGCCTTCATAGAAGCAAAGAGCCCTGGCAGCAGCTCACTCATGAGCTTTGCTGAAATAGTCAAATACGCGGCAATCGATCCGGTTTCCACAGAAGACCAAGCGCTATTAAATGCGACCAAGTTAAACATGGTCATCGATTGGGCGTTAGTGCATGGCGCCCTCTCGCCATCGCCCACAGGGCGCTATTCCACCGAGCAGTTGGACACAGCGCAGAAAACGTTCTCCGAGGTCATGAGCGCGCTGCAAACAGTCTCCGGGGATATCACCGCGAAGGCTCCACTGCTCAAAAACATGGCACAGGAAGAACTGGGGAAGCGCTATAAAAATGTGCCCTTTGAACTGGCCGTTCTCACAACGCCCCAGGCACGGACGAATAACGCCACCAACAACGATATATTACATACCAACACGGGCCCTTATTCTCTATTGGACCTTTATATCTCCGGCCGAGCGCCAGGCCCGCAGGAGGAGAACACATGGTATTCATTGAGAGAACAGGCGCTTGCGGGAAGAACGGCCGGATTACTTCACCACCTCCCGGATATCAAGTCCGTACACCGCCTTGCTGTCGCCGACTATCAGCGACGCAGGGAAAGCGGGCTAGTCAGCCTCAGCAAGCATCTCATTGCGCAGCAACCGATTGGCGATAGAAAGCACCTGGAATATGGAAAACTCGAGATTTTCATTGAAGGCACCGTCATAAGACATCGAGTTGCCGGCAGGGGCCCCACGCTCAATCTTGACGAATCAACGCCGAGTCAAGATCCGGGCAAGCGTGCGTTGATCATCAAGTCAACGCATGAGGGCAAGGTAAAATTCTATGAGTTTTGCCCACAACAAAACTATCTGAAAGCCCGCGATGATCTGGGCAGCGAATTCGTTCCAGGCCCTCAAGGGCCATGGATCAACGAGACCTCACCTCATCCGGCTGGAGAAAAATCCTCCAATACAGCCATCACACCATTCAGTGTCCCGCAGGCCGACAGCAATAAGTTACAAGCCATCACGCCGCCAGCAGACGCCAGTGCCCCGGCATCGTATAACAGTGCACGCAGTCAGTTTCTTGGCGAATTGCTCTCCAAGCATACCCTCGGTGCTGTCGGTGTTGAACAATTGGTGAAGGCTAGCGGCTACACAACGCGATTTGACGAAGAAGATGAAGAGTTCGAGACGAACAGAGAGACGCTGTTGGCCTCGATGGTTGTCGTGAACCCCATCAGAAATGTGATCAACGGCAATTGGCTCGCGTTGGCGTCCGACATCATATTCGATGGTGTCATGTACGTGACCACAGCGGGTCTTGGCAAGGTTGCTGGCACAGCAGCCAGGCCACTGAGTAGCACGTTGAAACAAAGCGGCAAGTCTTTCGGGCGGCGCCTGTTTAAACAAGCACCGGTTCATCCTTCCAACCGGTTCAACGCTAACTTCAATAAGTTGTCGCCAATAAAAACCGGACAATATGATGACCTCTCCAACCTCGCCCGAAAAACTGATATCGCGCAAGGCACCTACAAAAGAGGCCTTACAGAGTTCTCCACACCGGCAAGATTCGATGGAACAATCCGCAAGTGGCATCCGGTAGATCCAAAGACCCACAAAGCATATGGAAAGCCCTTGGAGAGCTTCAAGCCACAGGAGTCGGCACTGCCCGGTACAAGCAGATCTGCCATGACACCTCAGCAGCGCGCACTGGACATAGGGCTGGGCCGCGACAATGTTATTCAGATGGGGGGACCAATGAGGAATATGAACCTGATTGGCGATGAAATTCATACCTTCGTGGATACCTATAAAGGCACGAACCGCCTCAATATCGTCGCACACGGTGCGGAACGAAATTTGGTTCAGCGGATCACAGGTGACGGTACGAAAGTACTTGTGGGCGAGCAGCTTTATGATGCGCCTGGGTTAGCGACGCTGCTGAGAGGAAGGGGTGTGGACTTTACCACTGTCGATAACGTACGCCTTCTGGTTTGCCACTCTGCTGAAGGCAGAAGCAGAGCATTTGGGCGTCTCTTTCAAAGAGAAATAAACAAACCGGTCAAGGCTTTTGAAGGGCCCGTCACAATGACGTACGGCTCGACATCTGTGAGCAACGTACGAGACCAGGTAAGACTCGATCTTTTGCAAAACCATCCAACATTGACTCCGGCAGCTCTTGAACAACTAACCGATGTAGTTACGAGACGTAGATACAATGGAATAACCACTCCAGTAATCGAAAAAATCCATGGTCAAATGATCCGAGTCAATATCGCTCCGCGCGGCAAACCCGCCATATATAAAGATGTGAGAAACTCCTATCTGCCGCGCCAATTCACTCGATAACCCTATGACTCAGCGTACGCCCACGTCATCCTGAAGGAGGCACCGCCCCACTCCGAATCCAGTACCTGCACCTGGCCGCCGTGCCATTGCGACACCCGCTGCACCAACGCGAGGCCCAGGCCGAAGCCGCCGGTGCGGCGGTCGCGGCTGGCGTCCAGGCGCATGAAGGGCTGGAAGATCTTCGAGCGGCCTTCTTCCGGTACCCCGGGGCCGTCGTCACACACCCGCACTTCATAGCCGCTGCCGAACTTGACCAGCGACACTTCCACACGGCGTTCGGCGTAACGGATGGCGTTGCGCAACAGGTTGATTACCGCGCGCGCCATAAAGCGCGGCTCGATCTGGATAAAGTCCACCTCGCACGTGCGCAACGACAGTTGAATGCCCGCTGCTTCAGCCTCCAGCGCAACGCTGCCGATCACGCTGTCGAGCCAGCTGTGGGCCTCGATGTTTTCGCGGGTGACTTGGGTGGCACCACGCTCCAGGCTGGCGTAGGTGAGCAGTTCGGAAACCATTTCTTCCAACTCGCCAAGGTCGGCATACATGTCGGCGATCAATTCGCCGCGCAGGCGTGGATCTGTCTGTTGTTTGAGCTGGTCGAGTTCGAACGACAGCCGCGCAATTGGCGTGCGCAGTTCGTGGGACACGGCGTTGGTGAGTTCGCGCTGGTTGGCGATCAGGCTTTCGATGCGCTCGGCCATCTGGTTGAAGTGCCCCGCCAGCTCACGCACGGTGGAACGGCGCGGCAGCAGAATGCGCGAGCTGAGATCGTTGTCACCGAAACGTTGCGCCGCCAGGCGGATATGCTCCAGGTCGCGCCAGTGCGGACGCACCCAGAAATACAGCACGATCGCCAGGCTCAGCCCCAGCAGGCTGTAGGCCCACAAGTACAGCCATTTCGGCTCTTCGGGCAGCTTGATATTGAGCAATTGCGGGCCGCCGTCGATATTGGCGATGAACTCCATGAAATCTCCGCGCACCACCAATTGGCCGGCTGCTAGCAACTGTTGCTCACGGTGGTTCAGCGCCAGTTCATCGCGCTGCACCAGCTTGAGGTGCAGCCCATAATGGGGTTGCAGCTCACTCAGGCGCGCCTGGCGGGCATCACCGAGCAAGGGCCGCAACTGCTCGACCAAACCATAGGCCGGGCCGCGCATGGCCTCACGGTTATAGGTTTCATTGGCCTCGGGAAGAAGTTCGTCGAACGTGTAGTTGACCAGCCAGATCGCCCCCGCCAGGCCCAGCGCCAGGATGATGTACAGGCGGATATAGAGCCGCAGCATCTACGCCTCCCACGCGAACGGGTTGAACAGGTAGCCCTTGCCCCAAATGGTCTTGATGCACACCGGTTCGCGCGGGTTGTCGTTGAGCTTGCTGCGCAGTTTGCTGATGTAGACGTCGACACTGCGGTTGAGCCCGTCGAACGCAATGCCGCGCATGCGGTTGAGGATGTCATCGCGCGACAGGATCGTCCCCGAGTTACTGGCCAGCAGCCACAGCAGTTCGAACTCCATGGTGGTGAGGTCAATCTTGTCATCGCCGAGGCTGACCACCCGGCAACTGCGATCGATGGCCAGCCGCCCGAAGGCCAGCGCCCCACGCACCGTCGGCTCCGGCGCCTGGCGTCGTTGCAGCGCACGCAGGCGCGCCAGCAACACGGGGGGCTTGATCGGCTTGATCACGTAATCGTCGGCACCGGACTCCAGCCCGAGGATATGGTCCAGGTCATCTTCCTTGGCCGTGAGAATCACGATCGGCGTGTCGGACACCGTGCGAATCCCGCGACACACATGCAGGCCGCTCTGGCCGGGGAGCATCAGGTCGAGTACGACGATCTTCGGCTTGAACGCCAGGAACGCCGCCAAAGCCTCGTCGCCCCGGTGCTCCACGCGTACCTCAAAGCCATGCTGCGCGAGAAAGTGCGCGATCAGCCCTGCCAGTTTTTCGTCGTCCTCAACGAGCAAGACCTTGCCCAGCCCCAGGTTTTCCATAAGTTCTCAGTATGCAGACACGGATTGAAGAGCGGGCATTATAGGTGGCAAGCTGGGCAACTAAAGCAGCTGGCCAGCATTGGCCGACGAAGCTTCATGCTTTTAAGAGTTTTTAACAAATAACCTGCAATCTTTAACGCCATCCACAGGGAGTTGTATGCGCAAGGATTACCTGGCGTTCTTTGTTTCGTTGTTCTTGTCGCGACTGGCGGACCAGATTCTGCTGTTTATCGTGCCACTGATCGTATTCCAGACTACCCAGAGCGTGGCTTGGGCCGGACTGGCCTTTTTCGTCGAGTCGCTGCCGCGTTATCTCGCGTTCCCGGTGTGTGGCGCATTGTGCGACAAGTTCGCACCGGTGCGCATCCTGCATATCAGCCAGGTTTGCCGGGCGCTGGCTTGCGCGGTGGCCGTGATTTTGTACGGGGTATTCGACGGTATCCTCTGGATCGTCCTGCTCTCGGCGCTCTGCGGTGTGCTGACCACCCAGGGCATCATGGCGCGAGAAGTGCTGATGCCTCATGTCTTCCCCCACTACAGCTATACCAAGACACTTTCCTATTCACAGATTGCCGACCAGAGCGGGCTGGTGCTCGGGCCATTGGTGGCGGCGCTGATGCTGGAAGTGTGGGCCTGGCACTGGGTCGTACTCGGGGTGGCCGGGCTGTTCTTATTGGCTGACCTGGCGATGCGGGCGTGGCAACGCTCCAGCACCACACGCCTGGAAACCTTCGAGCAGCATCGGGATATCTGGCTGCGGCCACTGAAGATTGCCTTCGGGCATATCCGCCGACTGCCGGAATTGAAGCGGGTCATCACCCTGGCCGTGGGTGTGAACCTGATCATCGGCGTCACGCTGGCCACGTCTGCGGCGATGGTGACCGGCCAATTTGCGCAGGATAAGGACACCTATGCCCTGCTGCAGGCAGCCGGCGCCCTGGTGACCATCGGAATTCTGTTTTATCTAGCGCGGGCCGGGCTGCCGCTGAAGGTGCTGGGCGGGTTGTCGTATTCAATGATTGCAGTCGGTGCGGTGATCATGGCAGTCAGCCCTGACGTGTGGCTCTACGCCGTGGGCTTCCTGCTGGTCACCGGCTTCGACAAGATGTTCAACGTCTACCTGCGCAGCACCCGTCAGCGGGTGATTCCCGTGCAGGACTTCGGCAAGACCGTGGGCGTGATCACCTTGCTCAACAACCTGCCGCAACCCTTGGCGGGCCTGGCGATTGCAGTGTTGGCAGCACCGCTGGGCACGCAGACGGTGATCCTGCTGCTCGCCGGAATCACCGCGCTGATCGGCGTGGCCGTGGCCTCAGGCTGGCACGCCACTGTGAAAGCGGAACTCGATGTCGGGTGATTCGATCAGTTCCTGCTCGGCGGCCCTCACCCGCTCTATCACCTGGGCGACGTCCTTGGCGTCGCCGTATTGGTAGGCCAGCTTCAGGTAACCCTGGAAGTGCCGCGCTTCGCTTTTCAGCAAACCGAAGTAAAACTTGCCGAGTTCTTCGTCCAAATGTGGCACCAGTGCTTCGAAACGCTCACAACTGCGCGCTTCGATAAACGCGCCCACTACCAGGGTATCCACCAGTTTTACCGGCTCATGGGTGCGTACCACTTTGCGCAAACCCGAGGCGTAGCGACCGGCATTCAATTGGCGCAACTCGACTTTGCGCTTTTTCATCAGGCGCATGACTTGTTCGTGGTGCACCAGCTCTTCGCGGGCCAGGCGCGACATCATGTTGATCAGGTCCACATGACTGTAGTACTTGGCGATCAGGCTCAGGGCGGTGCTGGCGGCTTTGAATTCGCAGTTCTTGTGGTCGATCAGCAGGGTGTCCTGATCGGCCAGCGCGGCCTGGACCCAGGCGTCAGGGGTGCGGCAACCGAGGAATTCGTGGATTTCTGGCAGGTTCATCGGGCTCACGGGCAAAAGGATCACAAAAGGCCGGCGATTATACCGACCCCGCCGCAGACCACCAGCCACCGGCCTTGATGTGCATCAACATGACGTGCGCCAGCCAGCAACTATAGTTGTTCCAGGCCCACCCTTTTGGAGATCCCGACCATGCAAGCCATCCGCAGCATCCTGGTGGTCATCGAGCCCGAGCATTCGGAAAGCCTGGCCCTCAAGCGTGCCAAGCTGATTGCCGGGGTCACCGGCGCGCACCTGCATTTGCTGGTCTGCGACAAAAAGCATGAGCACTCGGCGCTGCTCAGCCTGCTCAAGTCGGGCTTGCAGGAAGACGGCTACAGCGTCAGCACCGAGCAGGCGTGGAATGCCAGCTTGCATGAAACCATTATCGACGTGCAGCAGGCCGAAGGCTGTGGGCTGGTGATCAAGCAGCACTTCCCGGACAGCCCATTGAAAAAGGCACTGCTGACGCCTGCGGATTGGAAGTTGCTGCGTTATTGCCCGACGGCGGTGTTGCTGGTCAAGACCGCTACGCCGTGGACCGGCGGCGTGATCCTGGCGGCGATCGATGTCGGCAATACCGATGGTGAACATCGCTCACTGCATAATTCGATCATCGACCATGGCTTTGATATCGCCCACCTGGCCAAGGCGCAATTGCATGTAATCAGCGCCCACCCCTCGCCGATGCTGTCGGCGGCGGACCCGACGTTTCAGCTCAAGGAGACCATCGAGGCACGTTATCGCGAGCAATGCAGGGCGTTTCAGGCGGAGTTCGATGTGGATGACAAACACCTGCATATCGAGGAAGGACCGGCGGACGTGTTGATACCGGATCTCGCCCACAAGCTGCAGGCGGCGGTGACTATCATCGGTACCGTGGGGCGTACGGGCATTTCCGGCGCATTGATTGGCAACACCGCAGAGGTTGTGCTGGATACGCTGGAAAGCGACGTGTTGGTGCTCAAGCCCGAAGAAGTGATGGACCGCCTGGTGGAACAGGCCACCAACGCCTGACAACTAGGCGCCAAACGCATCCTTGAGAAACCCCGGCGCGATATAGCGCTGGTAGTGGGCTTCGGAAAGGATAAAGAACTCCCGATCAATGGCATCGCGCAGGTCCGGCAAGGGCCAGTCGCGAAACTCGGGCAACAGCACCATGCCGTAGGCCTCCAGGTTATTG
This sequence comes from Pseudomonas sp. MYb541, assembly GCF_037479595.1. NCBI lineage: Bacteria > Pseudomonadati > Pseudomonadota > Gammaproteobacteria > Pseudomonadales > Pseudomonadaceae > Pseudomonas > Pseudomonas sp. MYb541. Next base: position 105,889 of record NZ_JBBGYS010000020.1, read on the forward strand.
ATCACCCGTGCCCCACGAGCGATCAACTGGTAGGCCCAGCAGTACTCGGACTGATGCGGCACGAAGCGGATCTTGCGCTGTTCCAGTTGGCCGCGCAGGGTCTTGGGGTCAAAAACCTCGAGTTTGCCGGCCATTACCTGCACCAACAGCTGCTCCAAGCGCAGCCAGACCGCACGTTTTTCCTCTTCGTTATAGCCATTCCATTGGATCACTTCGTGGTGGAAACGCTTGCAGCCACGGCACACGAGATCGCCGTAGACCGTGGAACACAGGCCGACGCAGGGGGTCTTGATGGTTTGGTTGGACATGGGCAGCGACACGCAAATCAGCGAAACAATGCGCCATGTTAGCCCTTTGTCTAACCTTCATCACCCTGCAAACTTGGCGAGGCAACTTACCTTTAGAAATTTTTTGCCGTAGAATCATCCGGCCTTGTAAGGCGCCAATAATCCGCTGGAAGCTGTTTTCAAAGCGTCACGAGCACAGTCGTTCCTTCAGAACGGTGTTGGCGATGGTCAATGACTCGGTAGGTCAATGCCCTCGCCAACCCTCATCAGCTCCGTTCTGCAGGCGTAAAACTTTGAAAGCAGCTTCTGTGAGGAATGCCGGCAGCGCTGGCTTTGCGGCCCAAAAAGCCCCCGAGCGCATGCGTGCCGTTCATTTCTGGATGAGCGTCCCGTGGGACCACTGATGAGGGTAATAACTGTGCTTGAAGCCTACCGCAAACATATCGAAGAGCGTGCAGCCCTGGGTATTGTTCCCCAGCCGCTTAACGCCGAACAAACCGCAGGCCTGGTCGAGCTGCTGAAAAATCCTCCGGCTGGCGAAGAAGATTTCCTCGTTGACCTGATCACCAACCGCATTCCACCAGGCGTTGACGAAGCTGCCTACGTCAAGGCCGGTTTCCTGTCTGCCCTGGCCAAGGGCGAAGCCACTTCCCCCCTGATCAGCAAGCAACGCGCCGTTGAACTGCTTGGCACCATGCAAGGCGGCTACAACATCGTGACCCTGGTCGAGCTGCTGGACGACGCCACACTGGCACCGGTCGCCGCCGCCCAACTTAAGCACACCCTGCTGATGTTCGATGCGTTCCACGACGTGGCTGAAAAAGCCCGTAACGGCAACGAGCACGCCAAAGCCGTGATCCAGTCCTGGGCTGACGGCGAGTGGTTCAGCAACCGCCCTACCCTGGCCGACAAGATCAGCCTGCGCGTCTTCAAGGTTACCGGCGAAACCAACACCGACGACCTGTCCCCTGCTCCCGATGCCTGGTCCCGTCCTGACATCCCGCTGCACGCCCTGGCCATGCTGAAAATGGCCCGTGAAGGCATCGTGCCGGACGAGCAAGGCAAAACCGGCCCGATGAAGCAGATCGAAGAAATGCGCGGCCAAGGCTTCCCGATCGCCTACGTCGGTGACGTGGTCGGTACTGGTTCCTCGCGTAAATCCGCGACCAACTCTGTGCTGTGGTTCTTCGGCGACGACGTTCCGTACGTGCCGAACAAGCGCGCCGGTGGCTTCTGCTTCGGCAGCAAGATCGCTCCGATCTTCTACAACACCATGGAAGATGCGGGCGCACTGCCAATCGAGTTTGACGTTACCAACATGAACATGGGCGACGTGATCGACCTGTACCCGCATGCTGGCAAGGTCTGCAAACACGGCACCGACGAAGTCATCACCACCTTCGAAATGAAGACCCCGGTGCTGTTGGACGAAGTCCGCGCCGGCGGCCGTATCCCGCTGATCATCGGCCGTGGCTTGACCGACAAGGCTCGTGCCGAACTGGGCCTGGGCCCAACCGACCTGTTCAAGCTGCCAGAAGCGCCTGTCGACACCGGCAAAGGCTTCACCCTGGCACAGAAAATGGTCGGCAAGGCCTGCGGTCTGCCAGAAGGCAAAGGCGTTCGTCCTGGCACCTACTGCGAACCGAAGATGACCACCGTCGGTTCCCAGGACACCACCGGTCCGATGACCCGTGATGAACTGAAAGACTTGGCGTGCCTGGGCTTCTCGACCGATCTGGTCATGCAGTCGTTCTGCCACACCGCGGCCTATCCAAAGCCGATCGACGTGACCACCCACCACACCCTGCCTGACTTCATCATGACTCGCGGCGGTGTATCGCTGCGTCCAGGCGACGGCATCATCCACAGCTGGCTGAACCGCATGCTGCTGCCGGACACCGTCGGCACCGGTGGTGACTCCCACACCCGTTTCCCGATGGGCATCTCGTTCCCGGCCGGTTCCGGTCTGGTCGCGTTCGCCGCAGCCACTGGCGTTATGCCGCTGGACATGCCGGAATCGATCCTGGTGCGCTTCAAAGGCAAGATGAAACCTGGCATCACCCTGCGTGACCTGGTTCATGCCATTCCTTACTACGCGATCCAATCGGGTCTGCTGACTGTAGAGAAGAAAGGCAAGAAAAACGCCTTCTCCGGCCGCATCCTGGAAATCGAAGGCCTGAACGACCTGACGCTGGAACAGGCTTTCGAGCTGTCCGACGCCTCGGCTGAACGTTCGGCTGCCGGTTGCACCATCAAGCTGTCGAAAGAGTCGATCACCGAGTACCTGAACTCCAACATCACCCTGCTGCGCTGGATGATCGGTGAAGGTTACGGCGACCCACGCACCCTGGAACGTCGCGCCCAAGCGATGGAAGCCTGGGTTGCCAACCCGGAGCTGATGGAAGCCGATGCCGACGCGGAATACGCCGAAGTCATCGAGATCGACCTGGCCGACATCAACGAGCCGATCCTCTGCGCACCAAACGACCCGGACGATGCCCGTCTGCTGTCGAGCGTTGCCGGTGAGAAGATCGACGAAGTGTTCATCGGTTCGTGCATGACCAACATCGGTCACTTCCGCGCGGCCGGCAAGCTGCTGGAGCAGGTCAAGGGCCAGCTGCCAACTCGTCTGTGGCTGTCGCCGCCGACCAAGATGGACGCTCACCAACTGACCGAAGAAGGCTACTACGGCATCTACGGCAAGGCTGGCGCACGCATGGAAATGCCGGGCTGCTCGCTGTGCATGGGTAACCAGGCACGTGTAGAGCCGAATTCGACCGTTGTGTCGACGTCGACCCGTAACTTCCCGAACCGCCTGGGTGACGGCGCTAACGTCTACCTGGCTTCGGCTGAGCTGGCGGCAGTGGCTTCTACCCTGGGTCGCCTGCCGACTGTCGAAGAGTACATGGGCTACGCGGCGAAACTGGACACCATGGCCAGTGACGTTTACCGCTACCTGAACTTCGACCAGATTGCTGAGTTCCGCAAGATCGCAGCTAGCGCCAACATTCCGGTGATTCAAGCCTAAGGTGTTGATGTGAAGAGACGCCGCGTATCGTGAGATACGCGGCGTTTTTTTATGTCTGGGATATGGGTGAGACCGGGTACATATCCGTTATTTGGGTAACGGCTGCTTATGGTTCCGCTCTTACAGCGGGTCACTTTTGGAAGAGCGCCAAAAGTAACCAAAAACGCTTCGCC